>JANXWM010000405.1 GCA_025351145.1 Chitinophagaceae bacterium | reverse complement strand
ATAACGTTTAGTTATTACCAGGGCAATGTGGAAGGTGAGCTGATCAATGAATTGCAAAGGGTGGGTTTTAGTGTGGATGGCATTGTGATGAACCCCGGTGGTTACACGCATACTTCTGTTGCTTTAGGTGATGCCATTGCGGCCATTACAACACCGGTGATAGAAGTACACATAAGCAATGTGCATGCGAGGGAAGATTTCAGGAAGATTTCGCATGTATCGGCAAAGTGCAGGGGAACTATCAGCGGGCTGGGATTAGCAGGTTATGCGCTGGCAGTGAAATGGTTTGAGGAAAATAAAAAGGTTGCGGGTTAACTGCATTTACGGCGGTTTGGATTCTGTAAACCACAGCTTAAAAATGTACAGAACGTACAAGAGTGCGACGCAAGGAACGATGCCAATTAAACTAAAGTTTGGTTCATAATTCTTTGGCTGTAAAAAAATTAGCTATTCAATAATTGCCTCAACCTTTCTGCTACTTTTTGCGCAGTTGGCAACATTGCCGCTTCAAGGGCCAGGTTAATAGGCACGGCGGGAAGATTTAATGCACCCAATACTTCAACCGGTGCATCGAGGTATTGAAAACAATTGTATCCTATTCTATGCGCAAGCGCTTCTGCGAAGGAATTATTTTGTTGCTCCTCACTTAACACAAGGCATTTACCATGTTTCTTTACGGTTTCAAAAACAAGCTCTTCATCGAGCGGAAAAAGCGTGCGCAGGTCAATGATTTCGATTTGCGCGGGGAACTGCACAGCAGCAGATTTAGCCCAGTAAACACCCATGCCATAAGTAATAATACAGGCAGTTTGTCCGAGTTTTATTTTTTGAGTATCTGCTTTTAAAACTATATTCCCTTTACCCAATGGCAGTATATAATCTCTTGCAGGTTCAACTGTTTTGGCGTCTTCTGTTCCGGGTACTTTGCTCCAGTATAAACCTTTGTGCTCCAGCATTACAACGGGGTTTGGATCGTGATAAGCAGCTTTCATTAAACCTTTTATATCTGCTGCGTTTGAAGGATAACAAACTTTAATTCCTTTGATGGTGAGCAGCGTAGATTCGATACTTCCGCTGTGGTAAGGTCCGCCGCCACCATAAGCACCAATGGGCACACGAAGAATCATACTTACCGGGAACTTACCATTAGACAAATAACAGGATTTAGAAATTTCTGTAACAAGCTGATTTAAGCCGGGGTAAATATAATCTGCAAACTGTACTTCCACGATTGGCTTTAAACCAACTGCCGATAAACCAATGGTTGAACCAACGATGTAAGCTTCCTGGATGGCTGTATTAAAAACACGATGGTCGCCAAATTTTTCTGCAAGTGTAGCGGCTTCGCGAAAAACGCCGCCGAGCCTGCGGCCTACATCCTGACCGTATAATAAGCATTCTGGATTGTCCTGCATTAGTTCATCTATTGCAAACAAAGCAGCATCAACCATGATTATTTTTTCTCTGCCTGCTGGTTGTCTTATTCCTTTTTCTTCTGTAACAGAAGTGGGGGCAAAAACATGATCAGAAACAGTTGAGGGACTTGGTTCAGTTGCAGCAACTGCTTTTTCAAAAGCAACCTGCGCCGTAACTTTAGCATCAGTTTCAATTTTTTCTATTTCATCATTAGATGAACCATATTCTGTAAGTATGCTTTTAAGCTTTGTATATGGATCGCGTAATGCATGCGATGCCAAATCTTCTTTGCTCCTGTAAAACTCTTTTCGTACGCCGCTTGTATGGTGCCCAAGTAGCGGAACTATTGCATGCACAAGCATGGGTTTTCTTTCTGTTCTTACAAAAGCAATAGCCTGTTGCATGGTTTCGTAAGCTGCAATAAAATCACTCGCATCAACCTGTAATTTATTGAGCCCTTTAAACCCATCAGCAAACTCGAAGGCATTCATACTCCGGGCTTCTTCTGCGGATACGCTAATGCCCCAGTTATTATCCTGCACCAAATAAATAATGGGTAATTGTTTTAAAGCAGCAAACTGCAGGGCTTCACTTACTTCACCTTCTGTCATACTGTTATCCCCAAGGCTGCAAACAACAATGGGCATTTCTCCTGCCGGACCTTTATGCTGTTTGTTAGAGTTGGTAAGTTCAAGATATTGTATACCCTGGGCTATTCCAGTTGTTGGGATTGCCTGCATACCGGTTGCACTGCTTTGATGAATGATGCCAGGTTTATCTTCTTCTCTACTGCTTGGATGGCAATAATAGGACCGCCCACCGGAAAAAGGATCCTCTGCTTTTGCAAGCAGTTGAAGCATCATGTTGTATGGCTCAAATCCTATAGATAATAAAATGCTGTCGTCCCGGTAATAAGGGCTTACGTAATCACAAAAAAGCAGTTGCAAACCGGTAGCTATTTGTATGGCTTCATGACCTTTGGATGTGGAATGAACATATTTGCAAACCTGCCGGTTGTTATCATAGATTTCGGCCATGCACCGTGCGGTGGCCATCAAGCGAAAGGCTTTCAAAAGGATTGTTTTATCAAACATTAAGCAAATATCTGGTACTGAAACCAATTATGGATTGATGGAGATGATTATTTCACTGTTAGGGCAAACACCTGTTTATTTTCAAAAAAACCTGTAAGTTCATCACCTACTACGCATTCGCCCACTCCTGCCGGGGTTCCGGTAAAAATAAGGTCGCCGATATTGATTGAAAAATACTGGGTAATATTTGCGATGATTTTTTCGAAAGAAAAAAGCATGTTGCTGCTGTCTCCGGTTTGAACTGTTTCCCCATTTAACTGCATGGAAAAATGAATTGGCTTTTTAATCATGGCAGGGGTAGTTTCTATCCATTCACCTGCAAGAGCGGAGTTATCCCAGGCTTTGGCTTTTTCCCATGGAAGGCCTTTTTTCTTTAGTTCCTGCTGTATATCCCGGGCTGTAAAATCTATGCCCACTGTAATAGCATTGTAATAACCAGAAGCAGCATACGCAGGTACATACTTTCCGTTCTTAGAAATACGTAATACCAGTTCGGCTTCGTAATGCAGTTCGTTGCTGAATTCAGGATAATAAAAATGTACGCCCGGCTGAATCAGTGCGCTTTTCGGTTTAAGGAAAATAACAGGTTCACTGGGTATTTCGTTATTTAATTCGTTTGCATGTTCAGCATAGTTTCGGCCTACACAAAATATTTTCATAGATTTAAGATTATTAGGGTAAACAGAAAATAACCGGAACAAATTTTTTTTTCGTTAGTTATTGAATATATGAGCCGGACATCTCTCTTTGCAAGATAAAAAAAGCCTTTGACTATTTTAAATAAATTCTTTTTTATTTATAAGGTTCATGGTTCTTTCAATTCCCTGGGTGGCAAAATTTTCAATTGTTTCTATACTGCCATCAATTTTAGTTTTCACGATTGGCATTTCTTCTGGGAACCATTTGGCTAATACAAACTCCACCTGCATCCCCTTTGGAAAATTATTACCTATCCCAAACCTTAGCTTTGGATATTTATCTGTGCCCAATGTTGTTTCAATATCATATAATCCATTGTGGCCACCGCTGCTGCCCATAGGCCTTAATCTTAATTTACTAAGCGGTATTGCTAATTCATCTACAATGGTTAAAGTATTTTCGAGTGCGATCTTTTCTTTGTCCATCCAATATTTAAAAGCTTTGCCGCTTAGGTTCATGTAAGTGGTGGGCTTTATGCAAACAAAAGTTCTTCCTTTCCATTTTACTTCTGCAGTTTCTGCAAGCCTGCCTAAAGTAAATGCACCTCCATGTTTTGATGCAAATGCAGTTACCACATCGAAACCTATATTATGACGCGTATGTGCATATTCAGCACCGATATTCCCCAAGCCAACAATTAAATATTTCGACATAATTTTTTTGTATAAATAAATTTCCAACCCCGATTTTTCTCCATTGCTGCATAAAGATATTCAGTACAAGAGTGCGACGCAAGGAATGATGAGATATGTTTTTTTGCCCGGTTCAATACATTCATTTTGGTACCCGAAACACAAACTTTAAAGTCCATAAATAATAAAGCCCCGTACAAACGTACAGGGCCTTTTAATAAATAAGCAATTATTTTTTCTTTGCGTCTTTGGCTGGTGCCGCTGCAGGTTTTGCTGCTGCTGCTTTTGCTACAGGTGCTGCTGCAGATTTGGCTGCTCCCGCTGCCGGTGCTGCTGCCTCTTCCTGCTTTAACTGGCGTGTCATTACAACTGAAGCAACAGATATACGTGGTGAGTTCAACACTTCCATATTATCTGCTTTAATATCCTGTACGCGGATGTTTCCGTTCAATTCAAGGTTGGTAATATCTACTTCAATAGTCTCTTTAAGATATTTAGGCAAAGTTTTTACCTTAATAGCTTTCATTTTCAATACAAGTTTACCACCAGCTTTTACACCTGCTGCCGCGCCGGTAAATTTCAGTGGTAAGTTTGCGATTATTTTTTTGTCTTCAACCAGTTCCATAAGATCTACATGGTTCAGTGCATCAGAAACTTTGTCGAACTGCAAATCTTTTAAAATTGTTCTGTAAACTTTGCCATCAAGG
>JANXWM010000393.1 GCA_025351145.1 Chitinophagaceae bacterium | reverse complement strand
ATTTTAACCACCAAAGGTGGCATGACTTCTCATGCAGCCCTTGTGGCAAGAGGCTGGGGAAGGTGCTGTATTGTTGGTTGCGGCGATATTGAAATAAACCATGAAACAAAATCCTTTAAAGGAAAAGATGGAACCATCATTAAAGAAGGCGATTGGGTTAGTTTAAATGGAACCAAAGGATTGGTATATGAAGGAAGTATGGCATTGGTAGCCATTGACCTTGGCAAAAATCAATCCTACAAAAACCTAATGAAACTGGTAGATCAAATAAAAGTAATTGGCGTAAGAACAAATGCAGAAACCCCACGCGATGCTGCACAGGGACTGGCTTTTGGCGCAGAAGGTATCGGCCTTTTCCGTACAGAGCACATGTTCTATGGCGAAGGCAGTGAACAGCCTTTGTTCCTGCTGCGCAAAATGATCGTAAGTAAAACAGAATTAGAACGCCGAACAGCTTTGAATGAATTATATATCTATGTAAAAAAAGATATTAAAGATACTATGCAGCTAATGAAAGGCATGCCGGTAACCATACGCCTGATCGATCCGCCTTTGCATGAGTTTGTGCCGCACAATGTAGAGAAACTTCACCAGCTAAGTAAAGATCTTGGCATAAGCATGAGCATACTGCGCAGAAGGGTGCTTGCACTGCACGAGAACAATCCCATGCTTGGCCACCGTGGTGTAAGACTTGGTATCAGTTATCCCGAGATCACCGAAATGCAGGTAAGGGCCATACTGGAAGCAACTGCAGAATTAATACAATCCGGCAAGAAAGCTTTCCCCGAAATTATGGTGCCGGTTACCTGCACAGCCAATGAATTGATTCACCAGAAAATAATTGTAGCCCGTGTGTATAAAGAGGTATGCGAAAAAACAAAAATGAAAAAAATAGCTTACCTCTTTGGCACCATGATTGAAACCCCAAGGGCCGCATTACAGGCCGCTCAAATGGCCGAAATAGCGGACTTCTTCAGCTTTGGTACCAACGATCTTACACAGATGAGTTTTGGTTTTAGCCGCGACGATATTGGTGGCTTTTTGCCTAATTATCTTGATCAAAAAATTTTACACGATGATCCTTTTCAAACCATTGACCAGGAAGGCGTGGGCGAACTTATACAGTTAGGCACCAACCGCGGACGCAAAACAAAACCAAAACTTGAAGTGGGTATTTGCGGCGAACATGGCGGCGATGCGGAGAGTGTAAAATTCTGCCACCGCATTGGTATGAACTATGTTAGCTGTTCACCTTTCCGCGTACCAGTAGCAAGGTTAGCCGCGGCACAGGCAGCCGTGCAATTTGGATAACGAATGTTTAAAGTTTATTCCTTTTAAAATAGTTCCTTGTTTGAGGGACTATTTTTTTAAATGCATTTTAGGATACCGGCAATTGATTTTTTATGGCATCGCCTCTTGCGTCGCACTCTTATGCGTTCGGATTACATATTGAGCTTTCACCTAAGCGTAGATTGAAGCCGCCGTGTTTTGTGTTCTCACGAAACACGGCGGCCAGCGATGGCTTAATCTTTTACTGCTTTGTTACCTGAATTTGTGGAGCAAATAATCATTTTATCTTGTTAAAAAAATTATCATCAATCACGATACGTACAACTTTGCCATTGGCATCCCTTTCAAACCGCAACTCGTCGTCCAAACTTCCATCATCTTTCCGCACTCTTCTAAAAGTGTCGTTGCTTACATATTTGAACAGATCCATATATTTTTCAGGGTCATCTGACGGCACACTAAATACTAAGAGTTTTCCATTCCAAGGCAGCACCACATTTTCACTACCCCATGCATAAACATCATAATTACCTGCATATGCGTTAAGGTCCGTCTTGCTGGCCGATGTATCTACCTCCTCTTCTTTTGCCTTATTTAAAATTTTATAAACAGCACCGATGTATTTATCAGGATCTGTGCCCTGGGCATTTATCATGCACGATACGCCTATTTTCGTTTTAGGGCAAAGGGTTAATCCGGTTCTGTAACCCGGGCATGAACCATCATGCCCCAGATAAGTTACTCCATCTTCCTGCCAAATAATAAAGCCAAGCCCCCATGTAAGTTTCCAATTCGGGTCCATCCATTGAACCCTTTGCATTTCCTTTAAGGTAGAAGGGCGCAGAATTTCTTTATCTGCTTTATTCATCAACCGGAATTGCCAGGATGCAAAATGTGCCAGGTCAATAGCATTGGAAGAATAGCCAGCAGCGGGCGCAATTCCTTTTGCCTGGAAGAAGGGCATCATCTTTCGTGAACCATCCCGGTACAAACCGCTGTACCCCGTTGCCATTTTTCCTCCCCATAAATTTTGCGGAAGCGAAGGATGCGTGTTTGTTAATTGAAGCGGTTGCAGAATATTTTGCTCAACATAATTTTCATAACTGGTTTTTGAAACACTTGCCACGGCCTCGCCCAAAAGACTCATCCCCAGATTAGAATATTTAAAATAAGTGGATGCAGGATAAACAGTCTGCTGCCCTCCCAATTTTTGCCTGAGCTCTTTTTCAGTAGGAAAATAAAAGTCGGGGGCGCTCCAATATGGGTAGGCTGCTTCTCTTGGCAAGCCCGATGAATGTGTAAGCAACGAACGAACGGTTATGGGCACCGTTTCAGCATATTGCTGCTTTAAATTAAAACCCGGTAACAAAGCGCCAATAGAATCATCAAGCCGCAATTTTCCCTGCTCCCATAATTGCATAACGGCAACGGAGGTAAACAATTTAGAAATAGAACAAATACTGCAAATTGTTTCCGCTTCCATGGGCACTTTTTTTTCCACATCTGCAAGACCATAGCCTTTACTAAAAATTACATTCTGGTCATTTACAATTGCCACAGATATTCCAGGCAGTTTATCAAAATCACGTTCAGCATTTAACCATGCATCAATAACCTTCAATGCATCTTTATAGTCAGTTTCTTTGGTTTGGCTATTGGCAATTGTGCAAAACAGTAAGCCTGTAAAAAAGAAAAATAAATGTCTCATGTATTTGATTTACGGGGTGGATTAAGAATTCCGAATATACAGATAATTTCAGCAGGTTATTTTTGGGGCCCGGCAATCATTTCTTATGGCATCGCCTGTTGCGTCGCACTCTTGTGCGTTCGGAAAATTTTGGAGCAGGTGCGGGTCACTCATTGCCTGTTGCCTCTTTGCTTGATGCCTTGCATTCCGCCGTACAAGAGTGCGACGCAACGGATGCTCAATCTGTGTTTCAGCAGCCTGGCCCATAAACCCTTTTATCTTTTATCAATACTTTTTTATCAGAATATTTTCATTGTGTCATAAAGACAATTTGAAATTATCTTTTCACCGGGGTTCATGTTATCTTTAGGCAATTTCCCAACATCACTCTAACAAACATTATATGAGAAAGCTTGCCATTATTGCCCTTTGTTTTGTTGTATGCCAATACGGTTATACACAAACGCCTGCCGAGAAACAAAAAATAGAATCGCTTATTAAGCAAATGACCCTCGAAGAAAAAGTGGGTCAAATGACACAGGTTACACTTGCTGTTGTTGCAAAAGGCGGATGGGGCAACCGGGATGGAAGCCTTGACCCCGTTGCATTAAAGAAAGCCATTGATGATTACAAAGTAGGCTCTATACTCAACACCACTGCACATGCACTGAGCGTGGATACCTGGCGTACAGACATGACAGAGATACAGGACGAAACAAAAAACACACGGTTAAAAATTCCGGTGATCTATGGTTTGGATGGCATACACGGACAAACATATACACTTAACTCCACACTATTTCCGCAGAATATTGCGATGGCTGCCACACGAAACCCTGAACTTGCAGCAAAAGCCGCAAAGGTTACTGCAAGCGAATTGCGTGCATCTGGTGTACGCTGGAACTTTGCGCCGGTGCTGGATTGCGGCCGCCAACCATTATGGTCACGCTTTCCCGAAACATACGGCGAAGATGTGTACATCGGCAAAACAATGGGCGCTGCGGGCATAAAAGCATACGAAGAAGATGGCCTAAAAAATATAACAGCGGTTGCCAGTTGCATGAAACATTATCTTGGTTATTCTGCATCAAGAACAGGAAAAGACAGAACGCCAATTTATATGCCCGAGATTGAAATGCGTGAATATTATTTGCCGCAGTTTCGCGAAGCAGTGAAAGCCGGGTCATCAAGTATTATGATCAACTCTGGTGAGATAAATGGCGAGCCCGTTCATGCAAGCAAATATTTACTTACTGATGTATTGCGCACCGAGCTTGGCTTTCAGGGTTTAATCGTTACAGACTGGGAAGATATTAAACGCCTGTACGATCGCCACAATGTTGCTTCAACACCCAGGGCCGCAGTTGCCATGGCTGTAAATGCAGGCATAGATATGAGCATGGTGCCAGGCGACTTTTCTTTTTATGATTTGCTGATTGAAGCTGTAAAAAATAAAGAAGTTCCTATGAGCCGCATTGATGATGCAGTGCGCAGAATTCTTGCTTTAAAAATGAAAGTGGGTTTATTTGATAACCCTTATCCTGAAGAAGCTGCCAAAGCAAATTTTGGTAAAGCTGAATATCAAACGCTGGCATTAGATGCGGCGCATGAAGCTATGACGCTTTTAAAAAATTCGAATAATACTTTGCCCCTTGCAAAGAATATGAAAGTATTGGTAGCAGGCCCGGCTGCACAAAGTATCACTGCCTTGAATGGCTGCTGGAGTTATACCTGGCAGGGCAACCAGGAAGAATGGTACCCTAAAGACAGCAAAACAATTCTGCAGGCAATTACAGATAAACTTGGCGCAGCAAATGTGGTAACCACTACAAAAAAAGGCTTTGATGACCTTGCAAACTTTGATGCAACCCAGTTAAAGAAAGCTGCCGCCGGCGTTGATGCAATTATTTTATGCCTTGGCGAAAATGCGTATGCCGAAAGCCCGGGCAACACGCCGGAACTTGCATTGCCGGATGAACAACTGAAACTTGCAGAAGCTGCCGTATTATCAGGAAAGCCTGTGATACTGGTGCTTACAGAAGGAAGACCAAGATTTATTACTTCTATCGAGCCTTCTATGAAAGGGATACTGATGGCATACTGGAGCGGAAAGAAAACAGCAGAAGCAATTGCCGATGTATTGTTTGGCGATTACAATCCTGATGGTATTTTGCCGTTCAGTTATCCGCGCAGCATGGGCGAAATGGTTTTATACGACCGCAAGCCAACGGAAGATGTGAGGGAAGTTTTCAATGACAATATCAATACCGGCTACTGGCCGCTGTTTCCGTTTGGATGGGGTTTGAGTTATACAACTTTTGAATACAGCGATATACAACTTAGTTCATCCACATTGAAAGGCGATGCAGACCTTACCTTAACTGTTACAATAAAAAATACAGGATCAAAAGACGGTAAGCATACAGTTGAATTATACTCGCATGATCTCTATGCAAGCATTACGCCCAACATGCAGCGGCTGCGTGCATTTAAAAAGGTTTCACTAAAAGCAGGCGAAAGCCAGACAGTAAGTTTTACCATCAATAAAAATGATCTTGCTTTTGTAAATGCACAATTAAAAACAGTAACAGAAGCCGGTGATTTTGAAGTAATGATCGGTAATAAGAAAGCTAAGTTTACTTATGAACAATAAAGATTTTTTGTTTCCGGCTATAGAATATCTATGAGGCTTTGGTTGTGTCACTCACTTGTACGGTTTAATTATATATTGAGCTTTTACCGGAGCGTAGACCGAAGCGGATTTTTTTAACCGCAGAGACGGAGAGTCGCAAAGAAACAGTGTGTAATTGCAATAACTCATGAACCTTGGCACACGCAGGCAAATGAAAGTTGGCCACAGAGAACCACAGAGTTAAGGAGAACCACAGAGAATAGTTCTCTGTTTAACTCTTTTTCCTCTGTGGTTCTCTGTGGCCTTTTTGCCGAATAGAATTACCTTCAGTACAAGAGTGCGACGCAACAGGCGATGCCCAAAGAACAAAAGTAAGGCCCAAAAAAATTGCTGTTACTGATGCTTTACGAAACCTGCAGTATTTATTTTTCGTGTTTGTAAACAGTGCCGCCCTTCATTACAAATTGTACATTTTCGAGCAGTTCAATTTTATTTAAGGGGTTCCCCTTTATTGCAATAATATCTGCAAACAAGCCGGGTTTTATTTCGCCACGGTCATTTACGCCAAGCAGGTCTGCGGCATTGATGGTGGCTGCACGTATTGCATCTATTGGCTGCATGCCCCTTCTTACGAGAGCAGATATTTCGAGCGCATTTTTTCCATGCGGAACAAGCGGCGCATCTGTACCCATTGCAATCTTTACACCTGCCTTAATTGCTTTAATACAACTCTGTTGTGCCAGTACAGTCATGTATTTTGCTTTTTCAACAATCCTCGGATCCATCTTGCTGTAGCTGCCGGAAATCAAATCTGTAAGTGCTGTGGTGGGAACAAGGTAAACGCCTTTTTCTTTTATCAATGCAATAGCGGTATCGTTGAGCATAGAGCCGTGCTCAATGGAAGCAACGCCGGCATTAACAGCGTCAATAATGCCCTGTGTGCCATGCGCATGTGCTGCAACCTTTACGCCATGCATGGCAGCCTCATCAACAATCGCTTTCATTTCTGCATAAGTATATTGCTCGGCCCCGGCTGAACCTTCGAGCGATGTAACACCGGCTGTTGCCATTATCTTGATCACTTTTGCCCCGTATTTTATCTGGTATCTTGTGGCTTTCACCACTTCATCAATGCCATCGGCTACGCCGTTTTCCGGGCCAAGGTCCATAATGCCCTGCGCAAAGCCACCGTGCATGGAAGGGTCGCCATGGCCACCTGTTATACTCAGCATGTGGCCGCATGGAATAATACGTGGAGCATCGATCCAGCCCGCATCAGATGCTTTTGAAACGGCAACATCTATCAGTATGGGCGAAGGGCTTGTTTGCCCGAGATCCCTTACCGTTGTAAAGCCTGCAAGCAAGGTAACTTTTGCATTTCTTGCTGCCCGCAATGTTCTGTCGCTCACATTTTCTGTAACAGGCTGAAAGCTGTAACCGGGATCAAGATTTATTTCAAGGTGCACATGCATGTCCATTAATCCCGGCAGTAAAATCTGGTCGCCAAGATCAATTATTTCAGCGCTGTCAGGAATAGTTTTTGGGTTCACAGATTTAATTAAACATTTCTCAACAACGATCACTGCGGGCTCAATCACTTTACCTTCCCTTACATCGAGATAGGCTTTTGCTTTAATCACTTTTACCTGTGCAGGAACGGCATTGCATATAAATGCAAGCATTATAAAAATAAGGGTACGCATGCAGTAAGTTTTAGTTGCTGTAACAGTAATTGGGTTAATTAATTTATAATACTAAGCAAACTTTAAGAAACCGGCAAATCGTTCTTTTATTGCGCTAAATAAAACAGGCAAAGGATTGTGAGGTAAGATTGCAGGTCTTTATCTTTTACATATTTCCAGTATTTCTGTTCATGCTGCCATACCTCATTTTTTATTTGACCAGCTGACTGACTCCGGCGTAACCATTATTTACTTCAATCCAGTAACCATCAGGGTCCTGAAAATAAATCTGTTTCACGCCATCTGCTCTTTTGGTTATTGCATGTGCTGTGCCCGGCCAATCGCAATAAGCAATGTTCATTGTTTTCAGCCCGCTTACAAATGCATCGAAGTTTTGCGTGGTAAATGCAAGATGAAGTGCCTTATTAGCAGTAACATTTTCTTTGATGATGGAAATAAGGTGAAGTTCTTTGCCTTCACTAAGAGAGAGCCACCGTATGCCTTCTATTTTTGAGCGGTTTGTGATCTCTGTAAGCTGAAATACTTTTTTATAAAACACAACCGAAGCATCCAGGTCTTTTACTGACAATGCCATGTGATTAAAAGTAAAATTAAACGCAATGCTGTCTTGGGCCTTCAGCATAGTAGCAAATACAACAACGGTTAAAACCAGAATTACTTTTTTCATTTGCAAGTTTTAAAAATAAAAAAACATGAATCCATTTTTATCAGCTTCGTCCTGATTGTAAAATGAAAGATAAAACATTTATGTTACCAGCTTTGGTATTGCTATGATACTTCTCTTGCGTCGCACTCTTGTACGTTCGGATTATGAATGGGCTTTTACCAAAGCGAAGAAGGCCGTCACCCTGAACTTGTTTCAGGGTCTCTTGAAGTGCGTGCAATGTTTTGCCAGGAGATGCTGAAATAAATTCAGCATGACGGCAGTGCACTCTTGTAAGTTCGGATTATGAATTGAGCTTTTACCGAAGCGAAGAAGGCCGTCACCCTGAACTTGTTTCAGGGTCTCTTGAAGTGCGTGCAATGTTTTGCCAGAGGAGATGCTGAAATAAATTCAGCATGACGGCAGCGCACTCTTGTACGTTTGGAAATATGATGAGCTTTACCGCAGCGAAGATTGAAGCGAATCGGTTTTTGTAAGGCGACCAACAGCGGTTTGAGAGCCCTAAAATTGCAATGGTGGCCCAACTACTTTCATGTCGTGATCTGCAAATATTTTAGCCCCTTGTTCTGGTGTTGGTTGAGCAGTTAGATTGCCTAATGCCCTAAAATAATCTTCCATTTTTCCTGATGGCTGAAAAAGGAAAAACATTTTTCCATTATCGCTTAGCTGTGCAAAAGCATGAGGAACAGCTCTTGGTAAAAAAATAGTGTCGCCAGCTTTTAAAGTATGCTTGTCGTCACCAACCTGAAAAAGATAATCTCCCTGAACGATAAAAAATATTTCATCCTGATGCGGATGAATATGTAAGGGCGGTCCACCTTTTGCATTTCCTGTATATTCAAAAACAGTCAGGTCTCCGTTTGTGTCCTGTTGAGAAACCTTAATGTCGTTGGGACTTTTTCCGCCGAGTAATGTCTTCTCGTTAAATCTGCTTTCTGATGCTTTTACTACAAAGCCTTTGTTTGTTCGGTTTGTTTTTTGTGCCTGAACATTTTGTCCAGTCAAAAGGGCAGGAACAGCAGCTACCGTTGTTAATAAAAATTTCTTTCTTTCCATTTTGTATTTGTTTAAATTGTATAAGACAAATGTCAAAAGAATGGAAAGTAGTCTGGTGGTATAAAAACGACATTTTTAGTAGATGTCGTATTGCCCCAATAGTTTTTCCGGTGATTCAAGGTCATGAAATTTGTTAGGCAATTTTTGAGTAAATTTTTGATAGTCTTTTGAAAGATGCTGGTAGTCGTAATACCCGCAATTAATCGCTATTGTAAGCCAATCTAAATGCGGAAACTTATTTTTCATTCTAAGAGCGTTTTCAAAACAAACAACGTTGCTGAAATACCTTGGTGAAACGCCCATGCGTTCTATAAATTTTCTTTCATATTGCCGTAAACTTAAGCATGATTCTTTTGCAAGCCATTCAACATTTAAAATTTTATCCGTTTTCAAAATCAAATTGCTTACCTGGTCTAACCTGTGAAATTCTTTTACTCCTCTGTTTATTTGTTTCCATAAAAATGATTCTACTACAACCACCATTTCATTAAAATTGGCCGCATCGTTAAGTTTGTCATTTACCTCTTTAATATCTTTTGCAAAAATGGTTTCTGCATCAAAGTAGCAATTGTTTAATTGCTGAGAAGGAATGCCTGTTAAACGGTACAACCTCCCAGGGCTAAAAACAACCTGGAATACTAAAAAGTCTTTACCCACAAATCTATTGGTTACTTCACTTTGTTGCCCAAATAAAACAGTTTTCAGGTTCTTAATTTTTGCCCCACTGTTTACATACTCAACTGTTTCAGTATCGCGTGGGTAAAAGCTTAAACAATGCTCTGGCCTTGGTGGGTATGGCTTGAAGGGAATTTTTGTAATGTCATCAAAAACAAAATGCACTACCCTGTACACCCTTACGAATTCAGTCAAACTGGGGCTTGGTGTAAATTCGGAAAGTATCATAACAATTAATCCTTATTGTTAATTGGGGTGCATCTGCAAAGTGGCGTACAATTCAAAAATATGGGAAAGTTTGCAAGAAACTTTCCCATAAAAACCAAACATGCTGCATTTACTAAACCTGGCTATCTACGCTATGGTAAAAGCTGCATAGAATTACCCACCGCACAAGTGTGCGACGCAACAACCGATGCCATAAAAACTTCTGCCTGGCCCAAAAATGTATTACTCTTTCTTTATGCCAATAACCGGTAATTGTTTTTCGTGAATGAGTTTGTTGAACTGCTCAAGCTCATTGTTCATAATGCTTTTGAGTTTGTTTAACTGAACATCGGCCTGTGCGCTGAGATCGGCATACGCGTCTTTTGCCTGTTTGCTTGGCGGGTTGTAACCGCTGTTGGCGTAATTGAAAACGCCTGCAATTTTATCGTTTAAACGAATGGGGAAATTAAGTACATCCTGACCGCTCTTTGCATTGGTTTGATACAATGCTTCTTCAACCGCTGTCATTTTTTTATTGATGCTGTCGGCAAGGTCGCGGATATCTTTTGTGTTGGCAGTATCTGTTTTACCGGTAAAATCGTTGAGCTGTGCACGTATGTTGCGGATGTTCTTAATGCCTTTCTGCACTTCGCTGAATTTATCTTTTACCTGGTTAAGAAAAGCCACCTGTGCATCGTAATCGGCTTCGGTCATTTTGTAATTGGGGTCGCCTTTTATAACGAAAGAAACATCCGTTGAATCCTTCTCATAACGAAACCTTGCACTGTATTTTCCGGGCGCCACTTTGGGGCCTTCCACATTGCCGTTCCACATAATGAGGCCATCAATTTTTTCGGCGGGCGGGTACTGCATGTCCCACACAAATTGGTTCATTCCCTTGCTGAAATCTATCTGGTCACTTTTCTCTTTTGCATCTTTAGAAAATGTTTTGATGAGGACATTGTTCTTATCAAAAACGGTAATGGAAACTTTGGATGTATCTGCCGCATCTTTTAAATAATAATAGAATACCACACCATTGGGCGGGTTACTGCCGGCATTGCCGGGATGCGCATCTGCATAACCTTCCATGCGGTAACTGTCGTTCACCGCAAACACCTGCAGCGGCTTGCTTACAGGCGCATCAGTTTTAGATTGCACCATACCCAGATCATCCAAAACCCAGAAGGCACGGCCCTGCGTAGCAACCACCAAATCATTGTCTTTTATAGTAAGATCGGTAACGGGAACAATGGGTAAATTAAGCTGAAATTTTTTCCAGTTGGCGCCATCATCGTAGCTGATAAACATGCCGTATTCTGTACCGCAATATAAAAGGCCGGGGCGTTTTTTATCGGCACGTAAACATCTTGCAAAATACATGGAAGGAATACCATTGGTAATAAGTTTCCATGTTTTGCCGTAGTCTTCTGTTTTATAAATGTAGGGTGTAAAATCATCGAGCTTATAACGTGTGCCCACAAAATAAGCTGCGCCTTTTTTTACAAGATCAGTCTCCACACAATTCCACATCATCAATTTGGGCGCATCTTTGGGCGTTACATTCTGCCATGTTTTGCCGCCATCTTTTGTAACGTTGATGAGGCCGTCATCGCTGCCTGTCCATATCGTGTTTTCTTCTGTGGCACTTTCTGCTGCGGTAAAAATGGTGCAGTAATATTCTACAGAAGTATTGTCTTTGGTAATAGGCCCGCCGCTCGATTGCTGCTTGCTGGTATCGTTGGTAGTAAGGTCTCCACTCAATGCCTGCCAGCTTTGGCCTTCATTTTCTGTTGAGAATAAAACATTTCCTGCCGCATATAATTTTTTAGGATTGTGCGGTGAAAAGAAAATAGGGAAGTTCCATTGAAACCTATACTTGGCGGCGATTACACCATCGCCCAAAGTATTATCCGGCCATACACTGATGGCGCGGTTCTCCCCGGTTTTATGATCGTATCTTGAAATGTAACCGAGATAATTTCCTCCATAAACAATATCGGCATTTAAAGGGTCGGGTACTACATAACCGCTTTCAAAACCTGCGGTTGGCCCCCAGTCCTGGTCGGTGATGCTGCCATTATAAGTTCTGCTTTTTATGCGCACTGTGGAATTATCCTGCTGTGCACCAAGTATGCGGTATGGAAAACTGTTATCGGTTGTAACCCTGTATATCTGCGCTGTTGGCTGTGTGTAATAATTGCTCCAGTTATTGCCGCCGTCAAAACTTATTTGTGCGCCGCCATCGTCTGCAACGATCATGCGGTTGGGGTCGTTGGGATCTATCCATAAATCATGATGATCGCCGTGTGGTGTATTAATGTCAGTAAATGTTTTAGCGGCATCTGTACTCTTGTGCATGCCCACATTCAATACAAATAAACTGTTCTCATTTTTGGGGTCGCAGAATATTTTATAGAAGTACCAGCTGCGCTGACAAACGTCTGCATTGTCCGTTTGTTTAGTCCATGTTTCGCCAGCATCTTCGCTCATATATATGCCCTTACTTTTACATTCAATGATGGCATAAATTTTATCGGGGTTAGTAGCGCTAACTGTAACGCCAATGATTCCAAAGGTTTCATTTTTTGGTATGCCCTTTTTGTTCATCAGGCTGGTCCATGTTTCACCGCCATCGGTGCTTTTCCATAAGGCACTTCCTTCTCCGCCACTTTCTAAACTATACGGTGTGCGTATTACATGCCAGGTGGTTGCATACAATGTTTGCGGGTTGCCCGGCTCCATCACCAAATCAATGGCGCCAGCCTGCGTATTGCCAGAATACAAAACCTTTCTCCATGTTTTGCCGCCATCGGTTGTTTTATAAACACCGCGGTCTTCGCTTGGCCCGAATAGATGGCCACTTACTGAAACCCACACCACATCAGGGTTTCGCGGATGTATGATGATGTTGGTAATATGCCTGGCATTTTTTAAGCCGAGGTTCATCCATGTTCTGCCGCCGTCGTTGCTGCGCCAGATGCCGTCTATGCCTTCACTTACATTACCGCGCAGTGTGTTCTCGCCTTCGCCAACATAGATAATATTTTCATCGCTTTCTGCTACTGCAACGGAGCCAATGGTGCCGCCGAAATATTTATCAGAAATATTTTTCCAGTTGTTGCCGCCATCGGTTGTTTTAAAAACGCCGCCGCCGGTGGCACCAAAAAAGAAAGTGTTCTTGTCTTTATAACTGCCGCAAACTGCCGCGCTCCTGCCACCACGAAAAGGGCCAACCAGCCTGAATTTAGTGGTACTGAAATACGCCGAATCTGTTTCTGTATCTTTTACAATTGCAGGCGGTGTAAACTTGATTTTCTTTTGTGCAAAAACTGTAACTGTCAGCATTAAACCGGCGAAGATTAAGAAAGCTTTTCTCATACATTTAATTATTGGTAATTGAATGTACAATGTTTTATGGGAATAGAAGTTGGCAGCAATATTTAAAAAGACATTTTTGAACCTGGCTGAAGAATAGGAATGCAGCTTTTGTTGCGTCGCACTCTTGTACATTCAGATCATATATTGGGCTTTTACCGACGCGTAGATTTTAACCGCAGAGATGGAGAGGCGCAAAGAACATACAATTGCGGCTTTGCATTCGAAACTTCGGACTCTGTGGTTATTGTATTTTGTTCAGTTGTAATCCGAACGTACAGGAGTGCGACGCAAGGATGCTTCATAGTAATTCTGCAGTTTGGTTAATACTGCTTTTTCTTTTCTCATATCATTAACAGGTGTTTTAAATTTTTCACAAAACATTGAAAACAATGAAACCCACGCGATTTATTTCGTTCTTATAGCAAATAAAATGCAGACTAATGAAAACGATCTATTCGCTAACCGCCGGCATAATCATATTACTTGCCGGATGTACAAAAGAACCATTGAACCACCTTACTGCAGAGGAGTCGCGTATTTACACTGTGAGCTACGACTCTTCCATTAATTTCTCCACTTTTAAAACCTACAGCATTGCAGACTCTGTTGCTGTAATAAGCGATGGCAGTTCTGCCAAACAACTTAATGATGCAGACCAGGCCTATATTGATGCAGTAAAAAAATACATGCAGCAGCGCGGTTATACATTGGTAAACAAAGACCAAACCCCAGAAATTGGAATCAACATCAACCGCATTTATCATACTGCAACAGGTGTAATTGATTATACTGATTATTATGGCGGCTACGGTGGCTACTGGGATCCTTATTACTGGGGCTACAGTGGTTATGGATATTATGTGCCTTATGTGTATGGTGTGTACCAGGTTTCTGAGGGTTTAATTTCCATTGATATGCTCGATTTGAAAGATGCCGGAACTAAAGGAAAGATCAGCCTTATGTGGAACGGGCTTGTACGCGGCTCTGATATTTTTAATACCGCGAATGCAGATGCAGCAGTGCAGAATTTATTTAACCAGTCAGCCTTTTTACAAACAGCTCAATAAAAGAATTCAGTATGAAAAAGATAATAAGTTCATGTATATGTTTAGTCATTTTTTCAACGTTTGCTTTTCATGCAAATGCGCAGAAGGGGCAGCTTAAATTAAAACTCGATTACAGTTACAGCTTGCCGCTTGGCAGTTTTAAAAACGACCTTATCAGCAATGCTTCGCCGCGTGGTGTAAACGGTTCGCTGATGTACGGCATTAATAACAAATGGAGTGCAGGTTTGCAACTGGGCTTCCAGGATTTTTACCAGAAATATCCAAGAGATATTTATACAACCGGCAATCATGAAACTACTTCGGCAGTGGTGAGTAATTCTATACAGGTAATGCCGGTACTTGCCAAAGCAATGTTCTCTCCGCTGGCAGATAACACAGCTTTTATAAAACCATATATTTCTCTGGCTACCGGAATAAGCATTGTTGATTTTAGCCAGTACCTCGGCGGGTTTAGCGGCACCAGCAACAGTGCTGGTTTTACGGTGCAGGGCAGTGCAGGAATTATGGTTCCTTTTAAAAAGAACGGTGCTTCAGGCTTTAACCTGGGTGCGGGTTACAACTATACTGGGTATAAAAAATTCGGATACAGTAACCTCAATAATCTTGCATTTAATGCAGGTGTACACTTTCCTTTAAAGTAACGATTGCTTGCTTGTGTTTTGTTACAAAACCTTTGGCAAAAGCTGAAGGTTTTTTATTTTATAAACAACTTTTTTTTGAGCCGGGCTGAAGAATATGAATTGAACTTTCGTTGCGTCGCACTCTTTTACTAAATAACATACTGCAGCCCTTGCGCAGCTTGTTCATTCTTATTCCAACTGTACAAGAGTGCGACGCAAGGAAAGCTTCATACTGCCACACCAGTTTGTCCCCAATTATTTTCTTCCTCCAAACAGCATACAGCAGTTAATGAACAATTGCGGTTATGTTTCCCAAAGCCATAAATTTGCTTTTATGAAAAATAAAATATTCATAGCCGCACTTATCCTGTGCATCCATTCATTTTCTTACGCACAAAAAAGCATGGGCATTGTTGGCCCAAAAAAAACAGTAGACCCTTATCATTATACTTCTGTAAAATCGGTAACATTCAGTAAAGCATGTGTAGCAAGTGCGCACCCGCTTGCAAGCGAGGTTGGTGCAGCCATTATGAAAAAAGGCGGTAATGCATTCGATGCTATGATTGCAACCCAGCTTACACTCGCAGTGGTTTATCCTGGCGCAGGAAATTTAGGCGGTGGCGGTTTTATGATAGCGCATAAAAAAGATGGCAATTCCATAGCACTCGATTACCGCGAAATGGCCCCATCAAAAGCTTCAAGGGATATGTACCTCGATAAAGATGGCAATGCCCAAAATCAACTGTCAGAAATAGGACATTTATCATCCGGTGTTCCCGGTACTGTAGCCGGATTATTCGCCACGGCAAAATATGCCAAACTGCCCTTTGCAGAATTGATACAGCCAGCCATCGATCTTGCTGAAAAAGGATTTGTAATAACTGCCGGCGAAGCCAGTGGTCTAAATGGAAACCGGGCCGATTTTATAAAATACAGCACCAAACCTTCGGCCCTGGTAAAGGAACAGGAATGGAAAGCCGGCGACACACTTATACAACCCGAACTTGCAGCAACACTTAAACGAATAAGGGATAACGGCCTTAAAGGTTTTTACGAAGGCGAAACCGCCAAACTGATTACAGAAGAAATGCAACGCGGTAATGGAATGGTTAGTTTAGAAGACCTGAAAAAATACTTGGTTAAAGAACGCAAAGTAATAAGCTTCGATTATCGTGGTTACCAGGTGCTCAGTTTTCCACCGCCCAGCAGTGGTGGTATTTTAATTGCGCAGATGCTAAAAATGATTGAAAAATATCCTGTGGCATCTTATGGTTTTCAATCCCCAAAAAGTGTTCAGTTAATGATTGAAGCAGAACGCAGGGCTTATGCCGACAGGGCGCAGCACATGGGCGATCCCGATTACTGGAAAGTGCCGCAACAAACATTGATGAGCGATGCTTACCTGGCAGAGCGCATGAAAGATTATGACCCAAACTATGCATCTAAAAGCGCCGATGTAAAAGCGGGCCTGGTACACGAAAGCGACCAAACAACACATATCAGCATTATAGATGCGGAAGGAAATATGGTTGCCGTTACCACTACTTTGAATAACAGTTATGGAAGCAAAACTGTGGTTGGCGGCGCAGGTTTTATTTTAAACGATGAGATGGACGATTTCAGCATAAAGCCCGGTGTGCCCAATATGTACGGTGCGGTTGGCGGCGAAGCAAATGCCATTGAGCCCGGCAAAAGGATGCTGAGTTCCATGACGCCGACTTTGGTTTTGAAAGACAGCAAACCCTTTATGGTTGTTGGTACGCCAGGCGGTACAACCATCCCCACGTCAGTGTTTCAGAGTATTGTGAATGTGATTGACTTTAACATGAATGCAGAAGATGCGGTAAATAAACCCAAGTTCCACCACCAGTGGCTGCCCGATGAAGTGATGATTGAAAAAACTTTTTCTGCCGATACAAAAGCGCAGTTAGAAAAAATGGGCTATACCCTAAAAGACCGGGGCGGCATTGGAAGAACTGAACTCATTAAAATTTTAAGTAAAGGCGAAAGAGAGGCTGCTGCCGATAAAAGAGGTGATGATAGTGTAGCCGGTTTTTAATACAATTTTGAACCAGGCTTTTGTAACACATATTTAGCTGCCGTTGCGTCGCACTCTTGTACGTTCAGAACAATTATGAGCACTAACTAATCACAACGTGCTTTATTGCGAGGAACGAAGCGATCTGCTCTCATTCTTTCGAAGATTTTCAAATGTTGTCAACAGATTGCTTTAGAGGCCTCGCAATGACGATGAAAGTTCCAACAGTACAAGAGTGCGACGCAACCAAAGTTTCATTCATATTCGTCAGCCTGGCCAAAAAATATTTACCGTAAAACAAGACTTATACAAAATAAAAAAGCTATCCTTTTACGGATAGCTTTTTTTGTAAGAACAATTAATCTATGATTATTGTATAATCAATTTCTCTTTCTGGTTAATGCCTTCGCCGGTAATGCTGATGTAGTAAGCGCCGGTGGTAAACCTGCTTATATCGATCGGCATTGACTCGCCGCTAAGTGTAAATGAAGCTACCTGCTCCCCAAGATTGTTAAACAGTTTTACCTGTAATGGTTTGCGGTTTTCTTTTACAGTAAGCACCACCTTATCCCTTGCTGGGTTTGGTGCAAGGCTGATGAGGTTTTTAATGTCGCTGAATACAAGCGATTTGGCATCGGAATAATTAGACTTGTTATCGCGGTCAACCAAACGGATGCGGTAGATATTTGTTCCTTTTACAGGCTTAAGATCGGTGAAAGTATAGCTCTGTACACGTGTGCTGTTGCCGGTTGCCTTTACAGCGCCAACTTCTGTGTAGTTGCGGCCATCAACGGTTCTTTCAACAACAAACCTGTCAACATTAATTTCGGTAACGGTAGTCCATTTTAAAACAGCAGTGATATTAACTTTCTCTGCAGTAAAGTTGCCGAAAATTGCAGGCAATGCTAAAGGTAAATCAAAAGCTGCGGTACCATCTATTGAACTGGTGCTTTTGCCCTCGCTTGCACTAAAACCAAGGCCCCTTCTTGCGAATGCGGTCCATATAGCAAGGCTATGCGAGCCTCCATAGAGCAAAGTATCGGCTTTTAAAATAGCATTTCTGCCATCTACAAAACCAGGGCTGCATGGCTGCAATTTTAAACCCTGTATAACGAGCGCATTAGCTATACTGTTACCACCGGGCTTGGTTGCATCGAAGAAGGTTTTGTTAATGCCTGCTGTTTTGATAATTTCCCAGGTCATATCCCAAATCATGGAGCACCAAACTTCGCCAACTGTATGTACTTCGGTAATTTTTTGAGTTTTTAAATCGCCATAGGTCCATGGGTCGATAGTTAAATCAGTGCTGTAGGGATAAGTACGTATACCTCCGTATTCAGGAGTGAGGCCCTTTGCATAATTTCCAATTGGGGAAGGAAGTGTACCATCAGTGGTTTTTGCAACTGACCAATCGGTAGTCATCATAAGTGCGTTATAATCGCTCCATCCTTCACCCATTTGTTCTCCATTGCTTAAACAACCGAATATTTTGGATGCCCCGCCGGTAAGCCTGCCTGAAACACCATGATAAAACTCATGAGAAATAATGCCATTGTCAAAGTCGCCATCTAATTTAGGCGCGGCGTGGAATGTAGCGTTTACTGTAGTTTTTGCATTAAGCGTTGTTTTAAGTGTATTTGCATCATCAGTAGAAATAAATACTGCAGGGATGGTGATGGTATTATCGGTTCCACTCATTGTTATTAAACCACTGCTGTCAACAGCTGTGAGAATATTCCCAACTATACAGCCTATAGCGCCCGCTATTTGGGCATTTTTTACTTTTATTACAAAAGTATTATGTGCATCATCGCACCCCCTTCTGTTTATGTAAGCAATCTTACCCTTTAATGCAGCAGCATTTTCAGCAAGTCCACAGCCATTGTGCTGGGTTGAATCTGCAAAATCATTGAACAGCACTACATCTTGAGTTAATTGCCCAACAGAAGAAATTTTATTATTGATACTGAAGGCGCTTTCTGTTGCCGGAGTATATCCCTTCATTGATTCGGGTGCATTGTATTCGAGAATTTTAAGAAGGGATGAGCTCCATAAATACATTTGCATCCTACCGCTTTGGCCATCAGTTGGGGCTGAAAAATTTGCATTATTTATGTTTGTACCCTGTCCAGAACCATCCTGCGCATCTGCCTTTACAAAATCTTTTTCTTTACCCCCTCTTCCCTGGTTGCTTGCCTGGAAGTTACCGGATGCTTCATCAAAACCATAGGCATAAGATAAATCATGGTTCAGGTTGTTCCAGTAAAAAAGGTTGGTAACGGCAGCATTTGTTGTATTCGGATCTTCAAGTGGATCTGATAAAAAGTCTGGAGTAAAGTCAAATGTTAAGTCTGGCAGGGCTGTTGAAGACTTGGCAGCATGAAAAGTTATGTCAAGTGAGTCGGGATTCTGACTTGAATAAACGTTATTACCCTTGGTGCTGTCGTAATCTTTAGTACCATCATTTTGCCATTTTAATGTAGTAGCATTTGTATTTGTAGAAATAGTCCACGGATTTGTTAACAATTGGAAATTACCATAGTTAGGGTCCTGTAAAGGGTAAGGTATTACGTTATATTTTGCTGAATTAACAGCCTCAATACCTGTTACACTTTTTTCTCCGAAGAACTGGGCAACAGGATCGTAGCAAGACAGTTTGCGAAGGTTCTTTGCTTCGAAAGTCTCATTAACAGTAAGGTTTTCTTTGTTTATTACTTTACCTGTAAGCGCATCTACTTTTATAGACCACAGGTCGTTTGACTGAATGGTATTAATTGAAACAAGCCATGCTAACTGAAGCTTATTATCATTTGCGGAAACAGGCACCCACATTAAACGGGCAATGATGTTACTAAAACCGATACCCATTTTATCGTATTCAAACTCCTGCCCATCGCTTGTCTGGCGCAGGGGAATTGCAATTGCCTGTGCAATTGGCGACTGAATATCTGATGCCGCATTACGTATTGCGGTGAGGGCAGCAACAGATGGTTTTGAATTTGAATTGCTGATCAGTTTATCCACTTCACTAATGCGGGAAGAAGTAAACGTAACTAAGTTATCGTCTCTGAAGGCAACGGGGCTTACAGCCTGGTAAACATCAACCCCATTGTAGGTTTGCTGAAGGTAGGCCATTATTACATTTGCCCTTGCATCATAATACGAAGACGAAACCCTCGTATTAGTTACATCATCTGCAGTTAAACCAAGTGCAACGGCGTTTTTTGAAATCAACTGTTTTACAGTTGCAGCATCTGCTTTTGGCTGGGCCCAAACGTTGAGGGCAAGCAAAAAACATAGCGTTCCGGTGAGCGTTAAATTTTTAATCATATTTTTTGTATTTAGGTGGAAAGAGGAAAAGATTGGTCTCTTGTTGCCGCAATATAAAATTATTTTATTAAAAAAAACAAAACTGTAACAGCTTTTATATGAATGAATTGGATAGCAATTAAATTTGCATTAAATGGTTAAACAGCAGTTCATTTTTTAAGAGCGGTAAATATGCCAGGATGCTTTTTATAAAGAAAATTAATGAGCAGTTACTGGTAAAATATCATAAGCTGTTATTATGGCAAAAAATGAACCTGTTTAACTGATGGATTTTCCCTTAAAAGTTGCCTAAATTTTATTAAGCGAAAAAAAGTAGTGGGTTTGCTTTGCGGGAACCTTTGCGCCCTTTTACGGTTAAAAAATTAATACAAAACCGCAAAGACCCTGAAGAAAATACAGTTCTGCCTGTGAATAAACAGAGGGATTGCATTAGATTGCTGAATAGAGTTGTTGCAGTTACAGTGTGCGACGCAAGAAAAGCTTTATAGTAATTCCTTGCCGGGCTAAAAAAATCCTGCTTATTGTGTGCAATGAAAAGTGGTGATTTTATTTTGTTACTATATTTTGAAGCTCAATCACATTTATTTATTGCAGTTTTATATTAGCCCGTCAGCAAATACCCGCGACTTTAAAAAACAAAACGGGCGATAATTAAAATCTATTTATGTGCAATAAAAACCGGCAAACGGTGATCGTCTATAATATCTTTCACAAAGCTTTTCTTAAAAAGCTGAGACAGGCCGGAACGTCCATACGAACCGCTTATAAGTATGGCAGATGTTTTTTCTGAAACCCATGTACGGAAATATTTTTTGGGGTTTAAACTTAAGCTGGTCAAACTGATTTTTTTGAAGTGGCCTGAAACCAGTTCTTCAATTTTTATTTTTTCAGGGAAGTTTTCCCCATTATCATTTACGTACACCAGCAAACCTTCCAAATGGGTTAATTCAGGAAACAGGTAGGCAAATTGTTTAATGGCGAAAACAGATTCCTCGCTTCCATTGTAAGCCAGGATAATACTTTCAGGAAAATTAAATTTTTCAGGTACAATTAACACCGAGCATTTAACATCGCTTAATGCATCCTGCAGGTAATCATTATGCGAACCAATACCTGTATTCTCATAAAAAACTTCACTCCCTAAAATAAGCAAGTCTGCATAAAGGCTTTCCTTTTTCAATTCGGCAATTGCAAAATCATAAAAATCTTTATGCACACGATGCGCCATACCTTCAGCTTTGCAAAGCTGTTCGAAACGTTTAATGTTTTGCTGTACCAGTTCCGTGTCTTTGCTTTCTATCAATGGAATATAATCCGTACCGCCTATGCCTTCTGCATAACTCCATAAATTAGCCAGCTCCGACTGTGGTACAAAAACCCCGGTGACCATAACAGGCTGCAGCCTGTTTAACTGCTTTGCAAATTCAAATGCGCCTTCAGAAAAATGAGTTCCGTCAAACGCCAATAATATCTTTTTCATAAGATTTATTTACACTTCAATAAAATGAAAACATTACAATACGAAAGTAGTTACCGTGGGAAATGAATTAAATGACGAAGAATAGATGATGAGGTGATTTTGATCAGGTTTACCTGATTATTCATTATACATTTTATAATACCAGCACAGGCATTCCATAGCAGCATCGTTGCGTCGCAATCCTTTCATCTGCAGAATATGGGTTGAACAAAAGCACGGGTAGTGAAGTATAATCTTTAGTAACCAGAAGCAGCAAATAAATAAAAAGTCAGCAAGTCATTTTCTACGCAAATTCAGTTGATCCAGATTTAGCAGCTGGATGTATTGGCTGTTGAAAGCTCAATTATTTCTACCTGTACAAGTGTGCGACGCAACGAATGTTTAATAGCAGCAATACAGTTCGGTTCAAAAAAAATATCTATCACTTATTAGTTGTAAAATATTTATTTGCAAACATCAGGAACGTTGCCCAGTTGGGAGCTGTAGTATGTCCGCCGCTATGCTGACGAAATGCAATGTCTCCATCAATCAACGCCGATTCAATAGCTGGCATCTCCG
This sequence comes from Chitinophagaceae bacterium, assembly GCA_025351145.1. Classification (GTDB taxonomy): domain Bacteria; phylum Bacteroidota; class Bacteroidia; order Chitinophagales; family Chitinophagaceae; genus Limnovirga. The sequence goes on along the minus strand of JANXWM010000393.1, from coordinate 7,041 downwards.
TTGTTCCCATATCTTTTTTACCTAAAAGCTTATAAACCGGCCCGGCAGAAACGGCGGCGAGAAACATGCCTTTTGCATCGATCCATTGCCCTTCCACTTTGGGCGAACCAACACTGATAAATACCGGACGTGGCGCACACAAAGCAATCAATTCATGAGCATCAACAGGCAAATCGTTTTGCGTTAAGGGACCTGCATACTTAATAAAATTTCCGGCAAACCAATGGTACTCGCCGGATGATGCAAGATTCTCTACCTGCTCGCCAAAAACATGACGCAAAACTTTTGCACCGCCTGCACCGGATGAACCAATAAACCCAATCGCGATGCGCGGCTCATAAGCTATAGCAACAAGCGCCGCTTTGCCGTAACGCGAAAGTCCTTCTATCGCAATCTTTTTTGCATCTATCAATTTATCGGTTTCAAAATAATCTATGGCACGGCTTGCGCCCCATGCCCATGCACGCAATGTGCCCCAGTCATCTGGCTTGCGTGGTTCACCTTTGTTTACCAAACCAATGATGCCCTGCGTTAATCCTGCACCATTATCTGCCTGGGAAGCCGCAGGAATAATAAGTGCATAAGCCCAGCCATTTGCCAACACCTGTTGCTGCCAGGGCATTGGTTGATTCTTTGAAGTATCGGGCGGAAGTTTGAAGCCCGGCGGAAAAACAAATGCAAATTCCATAACAACCGGAACCGGTTTTTTTGCATTTGCAGGAACCACCAATGTGAGTGGTATATCAACTTTTATTTGCGGGTAAGATGAATTGTCAACATGACCAAGCAATTCTTTTTTTACCGCTGCTATTCCATATACAGTTGTATCTGTTGTGCTCACTACCTGCCAGTTTACTTTTGGCGTTTTTGCAGGCACCCTTCCATACATTTCTTTGTCAAAATCTTCAACAATTTCGGGTCTGCGTTTTTGCCACCATGTGTTTGCGTTGGTTACTTTTTGTCCGTTCTTAAGCGCAAGCGCATCAGGCAATGTGTAAGCCGGAACCTTTAACTCATCTGCATTTGCGGCGTTTGGCGCCTGCGGATTTCCTGAAGGTCCGGGTCTTGTAGAATCAATATGCAATTGCTTCAACATTATTTTATAATCCTGTTGCGTTAGTTGCTGAAGACTGTCCCAACTGCGTTGTTGTTCCGGAGATAATTTAAATTGAGTATAGCTTTTTGATATGATGAATATTGTGAGAAAAATAAGGCAGGCAAATTTTTTCATCGTGAAATAATTTTATCGGTAATTAATGAATAGGTCAATTATAAATAGTCATTGTATCGCTTCAAATGGTGATGCCCATCCCCATACCTTTACCTTTATATCTCTTTGCAAAATCATACTGTCGCTGATTAGTCGCGGAAGTGTTACCTGTGCAGCAATTGCGCCATATAGCATGCAGCAAAAAAACAAGACAGGCAGCTGTATCATTCGCAGATACTTTTGTTTTCGATACGAATATATACTTTGCGCTGCATAAAAATATGCAATGTTTTTTTATGAACCGGGCTATATTGCTACTATTAAACTTCCGTTGCGTCGCACTCTTGTACTGTATAATATGAATGGACTTTCAACAGCCAATACACTCAACTGTAAAATCCTGGTTAAACTTCCGTCCCCACCCTGGTGGGGCTCTTTTACTGTTGTATTATGCTTCGGCACATGCAGCCGGCATTACATTCATTGCGCAGTTTTATACAGTGGAAAGTATAATTGAGAAAGCTCCTGGTATGCACAAAAAATATTTTTATATTTTTACAGGCTCCTTATAACAACGATTATTTCTTCTGTATGAAAAAATATTTTGTTCTTCTTTACTGTTGTCTTACGGTTTATACGCTTCATGCAGAAGACGGTTATCGTTTGTGGTTACGCTACGATAAAATTGATAACAGCAAATTATTACAGGAATACAGGAATGCAATTTCTTCCATTCAATTTACCCGTACTTCTCCAACATTGAATGCTGCAAAAGAAGAATTACTAAATGATTTGCAAGGTTTACTTGATAAGAAAATACAGTTGCAAGATAAAATTGACAACGGTATTGTACTTATAGGCGCTGCTGCCGATTCAATTATTCATTCACTCATTTCAAATGATACTTTTAATAAAATTGGTAAAGAAGGTTTTGTAATTAAAACAGTAAAAAGGAATGAAAAAAACATTATTGTAATTGCCGGCAATACAGATGTGGGCGCTTTGTATGGCTGCTTTCATTTTCTTCGCTTATTGCAAACACATCAAACTATTCAGCATCTTTCTATTGTCAGTGCACCATCCGTTCAATTGCGTATGCTTGATCATTGGGATAATTTAAACAGAACAGTTGAACGCGGTTATGCAGGCATGTCAATATGGAACTGGCAAAAGCTGCCCGATTATATTGACAGGCGTTATATAGATTATGCAAGAGCGAATGCTTCGATTGGTATTAACGCAGTTGCATTGAATAATGTAAATGCAAATGCAACCATTCTTACAAAAGATTATTTAATAAAAGTTGCAGCACTTGCAAATGTGTTTCGTCCTTACGGCATAAAAATATTTTTATCAGCACGCTTTAGCGCACCAATAGAAATTGGCGGATTAAAAACTGCTGATCCACTTGATGAACAAGTACAAAAATGGTGGAAACAAAAAGCCGATGAGATATACCAATACATTCCTGACTTTGGTGGGTTTTTGGTGAAAGCAAATTCAGAAGGACAACCGGGTCCGCAGAATTATAACAGAACACATGCTGATGGCGCCAATATGCTTGCCGATGCTTTGGCTCCGCATAATGGTATTGTAATCTGGCGGGCATTTGTGTACAGTAACGACACTATTGACGACCGTTTTAAACAGGCTTACAATGAGTTTAAACCGCTTGATGGAAAGTTCAGAAAGAATGTTTTGATACAGGTAAAAAACGGACCGATAGATTTTCAGCCACGCGAACCCTTTCATCCATTGTTTGGTGCAATGCCGCAGACACAGGTAATGACTGAGTTTCAGTTAACGCAGGAATACCTTGGCTTTTCTACGCATCTTGTTTTTTTAGCGCCGCTTTTTAAAGAATGCCTCGATGCAGATACTTATGCAAAAGGACAAGGATCTTTTGTTTCAAAAGTGATTGATGGCTCATTAGATAATCACAGCATTTCAGGAATGTCGGCTGTTTCAAATATTGGTAATGATATTAACTGGACAGGTCATCCTTTTGCACAAGCTAACTGGTATGCATTTGGAAGATTGGCATGGAACCATGATCTTACTTCGGCGCAAATTGCAGATGAATGGATACGCCAGACATTTATAAACGACAAACGTTTTGTTGACACCGTAAAAACAATGATGCTTGCATCAAGAGAAACAACTGTTGATTATATGACACCGCTTGGCTTGCATCATATCATGGGTTATAGTCACCATTATGGACCAGCGCCCTGGTATAATACTGCAACACGAGCGGACTGGAACCCAACATATTTTCATAAAGCAGATACTGCAGGAATAGGATTCGACAGAACTGCAACGGGAAGCAATGCACTATCGCAGTATGCACCCGAAGTGAGCAAAAAATTTGAAGATATAAATACATGCGATGAAAAATATTTGCTCTGGTTTCATCATGTGCCATGGAATTTTAAAATAAATTCCGGAAGAAGTTTGTGGGATGAATTGTGTTATAAATATTATGCCGGCGTAGATTCTGTGCGATGGATGCAACGTTCATGGAATAACTTACAAGGCGTTATTGATGACGAGCGTTTTGAACAGGTAAAGATGTTATTAACCATACAGGAAAAAGAAGCAGTGTGGTGGCGCAATGCATGTGTGCTGTATTTTCAAACGTTTTCTAAGATGCCGGTACCAAAAGGTTTTGAGCAACCTGATAAAAGTTTGGAATATTATGAAGGCTTGCAATTTCCTTATGCGCCGGGTATTGGAGGAAACCAGTAAAAAAAAATTGGGGACGAGCTTTTTGTTTACATAGCATCGCCTGTTGTGTCACTCACTTATACGTTCGGAACTATAATGATCAGGCTGCGGACAAACCAACGTAACTTATAACCGCAGCCAAAAGCTCAGAGTTATTCTTTAGTACAAGAGTGCGACGCAAGAGAAGCTTCATAGCAGCATTATAGCCGGGTTCAAAAAAATAACCATAACATAAAAACAAAATAAAAATGGCAAACGAAAATAAAATAGCAATAGTTACCGGCGGTGGTTCGGGAATTGGATTTGCAATTGCACAAACATTTACAGAACATAACATTACTACAATTATAGTAGGACGCGATGAACAAAAACTGGATCGTGCGAAAGAAAAATTGGGAGCATTATGTGTGCCGTTTTGTTTTGATTTAACCAACTTACCTGCAATTCCTGCGCTAATTGAAAATGTAATTAAACAATTTGGCGTTATTGATATTTTGGTGAACAATGCAGGCATCAATTTAAAAAAATATTTTACGGAAGTTAGCGACGAAGAGTTTCAAAAAATAATACACACAAATCTTTCTGCAGTGTTTGCAATGTCGAGAGAAGTAGTGAAAGAAATGTTGAAAAAGGACCATGGCTGTATTATCAATATCAGCTCTATGGCAGCGCAGTATGGTTTACCAAAAGTGATTGCATATACCGCCTCAAAATCAGCCATTGAAGGAATGACGAAAGCGATGGCTGTAGAGTTGTCACCAAAAGGGATTCGTGTTAATTGCATAGCACCCGGTTTTATTGCAACTGATATGTCGGCAAAAGCATTAGATAGTGATGCTGAGAGAAAACAAAAAGTACTGTCAAGGACACCCATGGGGAAATTAGGCGAGCCCGCCGATATTGGTGAAGCGGCTTTGTTTCTTGCTTCAGAAGCAGCAAAATATATAACAGGAGTTGTGCTGCCTGTTGATGGTGGAAATGCAATAGGATTTTGAATGAGATTTTTTGAGGCTAATAGCAATTCGTCCGTATCGATTTTGTTCTAATCTTAGTTACTTTCCGATACAAAACTTACTGAAAATAAAATCGAGCATATCCTCATTGGTTACCTGCCCCGTTATCTCGCCAAGGTAATGCAGGCAGAGGCGTATGTCCAGCGCCAGCAGGTCACTTTGAAGGTTATTATCCAATCCTGCTTTAATTTCTTCAAGTGAAGAAGCTGTTTCTTTTAACGCATGGTAATGCCTTGCATTTGTAACAATATTGCTTTCCGTTTGTACCTGGCCCCGCAATACAGCATCAGTCATGCGTTCCTTTAATGCTTCAGTATGCAGCCCCTCCTTTGCAGATATAAATATGATCTTTTCAAAACCGTTAAGCTTTTCTCTTGCGGCAGCTTCTCCTGTTCTGTCAATTTTATTGGCAACAAGAAGATAATTCATGTGCTGTTGCTGCATGTCTGCTACCCTGCTTTTTAATTCAGCAATATCATCAGCCGCATCAAAAAGATACAGTACAAGATTTGCCTGTTTCATTTTTTCAAGGCTGCGTTCAATACCGGCGCTTTCAATGGAATCGAGTGTATGCCGGCGTATCCCTGCCGTATCAATCAGCCTGAATAAAATACCGTCAATATTGATCACTTCCTCAATTGTATCTCTTGTGGTACCCGGTATATCACTTACAATGGCCCTGTTATCATTCAGCAGTGCATTAAGCAGGGTAGATTTACCCGCATTGGGTTTGCCAATAATAGCAACGCTTACACCATTCTTTATTACATTACCCAACTGAAAAGAATTGATCAGTTTATTTATTGATACGCCTGCTTCACTAACTAATTTATACAAAGCCGTTCTGTCAGCAAACTCCACATCTTCCTGCGAAAAATCAAGTTCCAGTTCTATCAATGCGGCAAACTTCAGCAGTTGTTCACGTATATATTTCAATGCATCAGAAAAACCGCCACGCATAGTGTTCAATGCCGCTTTCTTCGAGGCTTCTGTATTGCTTGCAATAAGGTCTGCCACTGCTTCTGCCTGTGCAAGATCGAGTTTACCATTCAGAAATGCACGTTGTGTAAATTCCCCGGGCTTTGCAGGTCTTGCGCCGTTGGCTGTAATAGCCTGCAATACCTGTTGCTGAATATATGGTGAACCGTGACAGGAAATCTCAATCACATCTTCACCTGTATAAGATTTAGGCCCCTTAAATAAAGCAACCACCACTTCATCAAGCACAACATTATTGCAGGTAAGAACCCCTACATGCAATGTATGCGATGGCTGTAAAGAAATTTTCTTTGAAGTAAACAGTTTATCCGCTATTGCCAGTGCTTCTTTACCGCTTATTCTTACTACGCCAATAGCGCCAATGCCCGGCGGTGTTGCAAGTGCAGCAATCGTATCATCCCACCCCGAAAATTTACCCAGCATATTTCTTTCCTTTCCTCAAAAGTAAATGATAGGCGGATAGATAAAGCAGAAAAGAATTTTTTATGACCCGGGCATTGGTTCATTGGTGATCGCCTCTTGCGTCGCACTCTTGTACGTTCGGATTATTATTCAGCTGCAGGCTGCAAGCTATAAGCCTCAGGCAAAAAATACAGCAACTTGCAGCGTGCAGCCCAAAGCTCATAGCTATTCTGCAGTACAAGAGTGCGACGCAAGGATGCTCAATAGCATTCCTGAAGCCGGGTACAAAAATGTTTTAGAAGATTAATTCATCTGCGGGTCTAAAGGATAATTGATGAGCTGTACATATTCGCCGCCAATTTGTTTTAAGGCATCTTTCCAGATAAGATCGGCATTGTTGTGAAACACGAGTTTTCGGTTACCATCGGTGGTAAGCCAGCTTTTTTCTTTAAGCTCTTCATCCAGTTGCCCCTGGCCCCAGCCGCTGTAGCCAATAAAAAACCGCACCTGGTTTTCATTGATGAGTTTTTCTTTTATAAGGATGGTAAGCTGTTCAAAATTGCCACCCCAGAAAATGCCGTCGGTAATTTCTACTCCATCGCTGATAAGGTCGGGGCAGCGGTGCAAAAAGTGAAGAGTATCCATTTGCACAGGCCCGCCATAATAAATGGGGAAATTACAATCTTCCAG
>JANXWM010000387.1 GCA_025351145.1 Chitinophagaceae bacterium | reverse complement strand
CTATCAGGCTTCTGTTGCGTCGCACTCTTCAAGGTTTTGTTCTTTGTTCAGCAATGAGGCGAACGTCCAAGAGTGCGACGCAACGATGTAAAATATTTATACGAAAGCCCGGTTCATAATAATACTCATTATTGTTATTTGCTTTGATTAAACAACGCAAGCTTTGCGTACAGGTCTTCAAATAACAATTGCACATCAAGCTGTGTGTACACCCGTATATTTCTTCCTTTATGATTTACTTCATAAATACCCTGGTTATTAATAATTGGCGATGGACGCAGCACATAAAAGCTCGACGAAGGATCTGGCTCAAACGAAGATTGCAACGCGGTCAACAACACCAACGGGCTATCGCCAACTATATACGTTTCACCCACATTGAAATTATATTTGATGCCCATCTTCATTATGCGTTCAATATTGCTTGCAAGGTATTCTCCGATCTTGCCCTGTGTTTTTACTTTCAATAACAAAGATGAATAAGGCATCATTACCTGGCGATAAACATTACGTGGAATTTGCCAAATAGGTATTGCAGACTTATTAAAAACAACTTGTCCGGCTTTGATATCTATCGCTAAATTGTATTCAAGACTTGTATAACCCGGAGGAGGTGTTGCAAGCTCAGGATATTCTGGTCCGCCGATCCATATCAGCGTTAAACGGCTTGCAATCTTTGGTTCAAGAAGATAAGCACTTGCAATATCTGTAAGACCCGCTCCACACACAACATACAAAGGCTGATTTGTATCATCACGCATGGCTTCTTTAACAATAGCATTTGCCGCGTCGGAATTTTGCCCTGTACTGTCATTTTCTAAAGCAAAATTCGATCCCTGGTAAACAGGATAAGTTTTGCTAAGATTCATGATGCTCAACACTTCTTCAATTTTCTTTTTTGCATTGGCAGCCGTTTCTTTTGAAGGATCAAAACCATCTCCTGCCCTTAAATGAGAGCCAATGATGCCGCGGATTTCAACAGAAGGAGATAGCAAATGCTGCACCAATTGGAACAAGCCGTCGGGATCGCCGCCAAAATCATTATCAATGATGATGCGCATCCTGGGCTTAACCATACTGTCCGAAAACAATGCGGCTGACTTTTTTTGCGCAGCATCGTTTTGAGCAAAGATTGTGGTGCTTAATAAACAAAACAGGATCACGATAACGTGAATTTTATTTTTCATTTTGCAGTTTGTTTGGTTGAATCATTTTTGATTAAGGTCTTTCAGCCGTTGTAATATAAAGAAAAGGTATAACAATTTTTTACTTTCAGTTTATTGTACCGGTTCTAAAAAATACAGCGTGACTGCATTTAATTGTTCAATAGAATTGTTGGCGTACAAGCGTGCGACGCAACAGAAGCTTAATAGTAGTAATGCAGTTTGGTACAAAAAAATTGCCTGATAATGATACCAGGCAATTCCATTTTTGCAGTAAAATTTTTATAACCCAAACACGCCTTTATTAATCAGCTGCAGTGTTTGTTTTTTGTATGCTGCGGGAATAAGCAAAGAAATATTGTGCTTGCTGCCACCGTAACTTACCATGCGAACAGGAATATCATTAATGGCATCAAAAACTTTTTTAAGCACATCAGGCGTTTGTGCAATCTCGTTGCCAACGATTGAAATAATGGTTTGGTTATCGTCAACCTCCACACTGCCAAATGGCTCGAGTTCTTTAATGATCGCATCGAGCTGCACATCGGTATCGATGGTAACAGATACGGCCACTTCGCTGGTGGTGATCATATCAATAGACGTGCGGTATTTTTCAAACACTTCGAATATTTTTCTTAAAAAACCATAAGCAAGCAACATGCGGCTGCTCTTGATTTTTATAGCAATAATTCCATCTTTTGCAGCTACTGCTTTTACGCCGGTGCTGTTGGCAGTTTGTTCAATGGTAGTTCCCTTTGCTTCGGGCTGCATTGTGTTGAGCAACTTAACCGGCACATTATACATTTGCGCAGGCCAAATACAGGTTGGGTGCAAAATTTTTGCGCCGAAATATGCAAGCTCTGCAGCTTCATCAAAACTAAGCTGTTCAACTGCCACTGTTTTATCTACAATGCGCGGATCGTTGTTGTGCATGCCGTCAATATCCGTCCATATTTCGCAAACAGACGCATTGATTGCTGCAGCAATGAGCGATGCAGTATAATCGCTGCCGCCACGTTTTAAATTATCCACTTCGCCTTTTACATTGCGGCAGATATAACCCTGCGTAACAAATAACTTTTTATCGCTGTGCTGTTTAAGCAGTTGGCTGAGCTTAACTTTTATACTTCCAATTTGGGGCTCTTCGTTGTTGTCAATGGTCATAAATTCAAGGGCAGGCAAAAGCAAATGATCAACGCCGTTTTCTTCAAGAAACACGCTGAATAATTTGGTGCTCATTAACTCGCCCTGTGCAAGAATATCTTTGTTCAATGCCTCGCTGAAAGATATCTTAAGTATGATATTTAAAAACTCAAAATGTTCTGTAACAATTGCATTGGCCTTTGCCTGGGCAGCCGCAGAAGAAACCAGTTCATTCACAAAATTTCTGTAATGCGTTTCCAGTTCATCTATCTTTCGTTTGGCCGCAACCCTGTCGCCATTTGCAATGCTTTCACTAATGTTTACCAGCGCATTGGTGGTGCCGCTTAAAGCACTCAGCACAACGATCTTAGCATCATCGCCACTGGTTATTAATTGCGATACCTGCCGCATGCGTTCCGGCTTACCCACGCTGGTGCCGCCAAACTTCATTACTTTCATAAGAACCCCCTCCCCGATTTTTGTGTTTAAAAATTTCAGGCTGCAAATGTAAAGTGTGCAACGGAAAAATGAAGCGGAGATTTTTTTGGGCCGGGCAGAAGGAATTTTACTGATCGTCCCTTGCGTCGCACACTTGTACTTATGAATATAAATGAACTTTCAACAGCCCTTCACAAAATGCCTGCAGTAAACATAAGCAAGGCTGTACATTTTTATGCTGCAAACAGTGAAACCAAAGATGCCCATTGATATAACCGATAAAAGGATTGCGACGCAACAGGCGCTGCCATAATAAACAATGCCGGTATCATACAATTAAATTATTAAACTGCTGCATTTGCGATTGATAAAAAAGTTTTTCTTTGCTTTTGATAAATGAAAATTTAAAAATGAACATAAAAGTAATTGCCTTCGATGCGGATGATACGCTTTGGGTTAATGAACCTTACTTTCAGGAAACAGAAAAAAAGTTTTGCGAACTGCTGGAAGATTACCTGCCGCATCACACAGTTTCGCAGGAACTTTTTAAAACAGAAATAGACAACCTTCCGCTGTATGGTTATGGTGTAAAAGGTTTTATGCTTTCTATGATAGAAACAGCATTAAGGGTTTCAGAAAAAACTGCGGGCATCGGCATTGTTGAAAAAGCAATTGAATATGGGAAAGAACTTTTAGAAAAACCTATTGAATTGCTGGATGGCGTGGAAGAAGTGCTTGAATCTTTAAAAGGAAAATACCGGCTGGTAGTTGCAACAAAAGGCGATTTGCTGGATCAGGAACGCAAGCTGAAAAAATCGGGCATTGAACATTATTTTCATCATATAGAAATTATGAGCGATAAGCAGGAAGCTGATTATGCAAAACTTTTAAAGCATCTCGATATAAAGCCCTATGAATTTTTAATGCTTGGCAATTCGCTTAAGTCGGATATACTGCCGGTACTGGCTTTGGGCGGACATGCTTTTCATATACCCTACCACACCACCTGGACACATGAGAAAATTGAGCACCATGTTGATCATGCTAATTTTAAAGAGATAGAAAAAATGATTGAAGTTTTGCCTCTGCTGCTTTCATAAAAACATTAAGCATTTAAATGAACTTACAACAATTATATAAAGTGGAACTGCACCAGCACCTCGATTGCTCTTTGAGTTATGAAGTAGTTACTGCAATTGATCCAACGGTTACACATGAAGCATCCCTGCGGGATTATATTGCTCCGTCCAAATGCACCAACCTTGCAGACTTTTTAACCCGAGCTGTTAAAGGTTTTGCACTCATGCAAACCAAAGCACAGTTGCGGTTAGTGGTTCACGATTTATTTAAACAGCTCGCCGCAGATAATACTCTGTACGCAGAAATAAGGTTTGCTCCATTACAACATCTTGATAAAGGTTTAACACCTTACGAAGTTGTTGATGCAGTTGAAAAAGCCACTGCAGATGCTGTAAAAGGAACAGGCATTGAGGCAAGACTTATTCTTTGCACACTGCGGCATTTTACTGAAGAGCAAAGTTTAGAAACGGTAAAATTGGTAGAGCAGTTTAAGGATACTTATGTTGCGGGTTTTGATATTGCCGGCAATGAAGCAGGCTACACCATTGATGCACACATCAGCGCATTCAAATATGCAAAAGAGCACAACATTTTTTGTACGGCGCATGCAGGCGAAGCCAAAGGCCCGGAAAGTGTGTGGGAAACATTAAAGCATTTTGGTCCTTCCCGCATTGGCCATGGTGTAAGAAGTATTGAAGATGAAAAGCTGGTGGCACATTTACGCACAAACAATATTCACCTTGAAATTTGCCCTACCTGCAATGTGCAGATAAATATTTATGAAACTTTCCGGGATCATTCTATTGATAAACTCTACCGTTCCGGAGTTTCGCTGAGCATAAATACAGATGCCCGAACAATCACCAACACCAATCTAAATCTTGAATACCAAAGACTGGAAAAAGAGTTTGGCTGGACGGCTGCTGATTTTTATGCATGTAATGTAAATGCACTTAAAGCGGCGTTTATTCCTGAGGCGCTAAAGGCAAAATTGCTGAAGAAACTTCATTACAATTACAAAACTGTAAGTAATATATAAATGATAAAGGTCATTTTGAACCGGGTAGAAGAATAAGCATTGAGCGTTCCTTGCGTCGTACTCTTGTACGTTTAGAACCTTACTGAACTTCAGTTCAATGCTCGCCAGGCTGTTTATTTTTTATTGGTTTTCGCGGCTTTTGCAACTTACGAAGCTGCAAAAGTTGAAGCCTAAAGCTTCCTTTTGTTCCTGCAGTATAAGAGTGCGACGCAAGAGGCGATGCCATGAAAACCAATGCCCGGCTCAAAAAAATTCTTACTCAAAGCTGTTTATCTGGAATATTTTACTACTTTCGCACCCCCAAAAGTTCTTTTGATTAAGAATAATTGAATTTGGGAGTTCCGGTTATTGCCGGGACGCTATCACCAATAAAATTAAAAATATGGCTAAAGAAATCTCAGGCTACGTAAAGCTGCAGGTAAAAGGCGGACAAGCCAACCCTGCACCTCCGGTGGGCCCTGCCCTCGGTAGTAAGGGTGTAAACATTATGGAGTTCTGCAAACAGTTTAATGCAAGAACCCAGGATAAAATAGGAAAAGTTGTTCCTGTTTTAATTACAGTTTACACTGATAAGTCGTTCGACTTCGTTATTAAAACTGCTCCTGCCGCTATCCAGTTAATGGAAGCTGCTAAAATTCAAAAAGGTTCTAAAGAAAGTAACCGCGCTAAGGTTGGCAAAGTCAACTGGGCAAGTATTGAAGAAATTGCCAAAGACAAAATGCCTGATCTTAACTGCTTTACCATTGAAAGTGCAATGAAAATGGTAGCTGGTACTGCACGCAGTATGGGCTTAACTATTGATGGCGCTGCTCCGTGGGAAAATTAATTTAATCCTTAAAAATTTTAGCAATGTCAAAAATTACAAAAAACAGAAAAGTAGCGGAAGCGAAAATTGATAAGAATAAAGTATACTCTTTAAAAGAGGCTTCTTCTTTGGTAAAAACTATCAATACAACAAAATTTGATTCTTCGGTTGATTTACATATCCGTTTAGGTGTAGATCCCAAAAAAGCAGACCAGCAGGTTCGTGGTACCGTAACACTGCCTCACGGAACAGGTAAAACAAAACGCGTATTGGTATTATGCCCACCGGATAAAGAAGCCGAAGCAAAGGCTGCAGGCGCAGATTATGTGGGCCTGGAAGAATTTATAGCAAAAATTGAAAGTGGCTGGACTGATGTTGATGTAATTGTTGCAACACCTTCTGTAATGCCGAAGATTGGTAAACTGGGTAAAATTCTTGGGCCACGTAACCTGATGCCAAACCCTAAAACTGGTACAGTTACCAATAACGTAGCTGAAGCAGTAAATGAAGTAAAAGGTGGTAAGATTGCTTTCAAGGTAGATAAAACAGGGATTGTTCACGCATCTATTGGCCGTATATCTTTCTCTCCTGAGAAGATTGCAGAAAACAGCCATGAGCTGATTAATGCGCTGATTAAGCTGAAACCCTCTGCTGCAAAAGGCATCTACCTTAAAGGTGTAAGCATGGCAAGCACCATGAGCCCGGGTATTACCATCGAAACAAAATCATTACATAACTAATACCTTGAATATTCCATATTCATTTGTGTTACTATAAAATAAAGGTCATGACCAAAGATCAAAAAAACGAAGTGATAGAAGTTCTCAAAGAGAAGTTCTCACAATATTCCAATTTTTATGTTACCAATACAGAGTCACTTTCAGTGGCACAGATTGGCAAATTACGCCGTGCCTGCTTCGATAAAGAAGTAGAAATGAAAGTAGCAAAGAACACTTTGATCCGCAAGGCACTTGAATCATTAGATACAGAAAAATACAGTGGTTTATACGAATCACTGAATAATGTAACCGCCCTTATGTTTTCTGAAAACCCTAAGGAGCCGGCGTTGATTCTCAGTTCTTTCCGTAAAGCATTGAATGGTGAAAAGCCTGTTTTAAAAGCAGCTTTTATTAATGGTGATATTTATACAGGCGATAATAACCTTAAAGCACTTACACAGATCAGGACCAAGAACGAACTGATTGGCGAAGTAATTGGCTTATTACAATCACCTGCAAAACGTGTTCTTGCTGCTTTATTGCACTACCACGAAAAACAGGCTGCCGGAACTGAAGTTGCACCTGCAGAATAAATTAAAAGCACGGCTTTAAATAACACCCAGGCCTGAGGGTTAATAAAGGCAAATTTTTTTAAACCACCGCCGGAGCGCAAAAATGCAATGAAGGCGGCAAAAATTTAAATATTATGGCAGACGTAAAAGTATTAGCTGAACAATTAGTAGGCTTAACAGTAAAAGAAGTTCAGGAATTAGCAGATTTCTTAAAATCTGAGTATGGTATTGAACCAGCAGCAGCAACTGTAGTTGCTTCAGCAGGTGGCGACGGTGGCGGTGCCGCTGTAGTTGAAGAGAAAACAGCATTCGATGTAGTATTGGTAGCAGCTGGTCCAAGCAAACTACAGGTTGTTAAAATCGTAAAAGAATTAACGGGCTTAGGTTTGAAAGAAGCTAAAGACCTTGTAGATGGTGCTCCAAAACCAGTTAAAGAAGGTGTTTCTAAAGCTGAAGCTGATGAAGTTGCAGGCAAGCTGAAAGAAGCTGGTGCTGAAGTTGAAGTAAAATAATTTCTTCTTCTTAAAAATATAAACCCCACTGCATTTCTACAGTGGGGTTTTTGTTTGCACCTGTTTTTTATTGTAAAAGCTACATCTTCACGCTGTTCAGTATTGTTCCTCCTGTTGAAGAGTGCGACGCAAGAAAAGCTTCATTCATATTCATTGCCTGGTACATAAAATGCTTTTTAAAAAATTATGTACCAAACGCCTGTACGGATATTAAACATTCTTGCGTCGCACTCTTGTACTGCATAACGTTGGGCAACAAATCCCGTTCATTTTTGAATTTATGATTGAATTTTAAAATTTCAATGTAAGGCCTCCGTTTAAGATATATTTTCCGTAACCCGCCTCTACAAAAAAGCCAGCCTGTTTCGATACATTAATTCTTGTTCCCAAAGAAACCTGGTAAGCAAGCTGAGAAGGATCAAGCTGCTGTGCGGCAACTGCACCGGAAGGATCAAGGTAACTTTGTTTCCAGTTATTGATGCCAATGGCGGTTCTCAAATAAGGTTGTACCTGCTTTGTGTTGGTAGGAATGTAACTCATTAAATTCAACATCACGCTCCAGTTTTCCTGCGATCCGGTAAAAGAAGGCGTTTTACCATCAGAGTTATAATCGTAGTAAGGAACAGAGACCTTTCCATAAGTGCCCAACAAACCAATACTCATATACCGGCTGAATTGGTAATCAAACGCCCCTGTGATTGGGCCTGTTTGGGAAAAATTTCCTTTATAAGAATTATAAAAATTTGCTAACTGATTTTTATCAAGATTAGGCAACCCATAACCAATACTAAGGTTTACTGTTGGCTGAAAAGCAGGTTTTTTTTCTGCGTCTCGCCTTTGCGGTGGCATTGGTCTTCCATAAGGTTGAGGCCGTACACGAACCTGCACCCTTGGCCTTACCCTATAATACTGTGCTTCTGAAGTAATTGCTGTAACTGAAAATAAAATAATAAGAATGGATATATAATTTTTCATGTATTGAAATTTGGTTTAAGATTAATATTAGGAAGAATGGTTTAAAAGAGATATTCACAATTTGCCAAGTCTTAACATTTGGCATAAAATATGTTTGCACTTTTCAACTACTATTCTTACCTTCGCACTCCTTAATTTTGACCTATTTGGAGGTTTTTAATTACCATATAGTCAAAAAGTCCGTAATCGCAATGTTATCAATCAGTTGAGAATTAATGTTCTCACACTTTTGTTCAGTAAAACCGGTTAATTACAGATATGTCATCAACTACAATTCAAAGCAGGATAAGTTTCGGTAAAACCAAACATCTTGCCGAAACTCCTGACCTGTTAGACATTCAGTTAGAATCTTTTCAAGACTTTTTCCAATTAGAAACTACCCCAGACAAGCGTAATAATGAAGGTTTGTTCAAGGTGTTTAAAGAAAATTTTCCTATCACAGACACCAGGAATATTTTCGTTTTGGAATTCCTTGATTACTTTATTGATCCTCCACGTTATACTATTGATGAATGTATGGAGCGTGGATTAACCTATGCTGTTCCTCTTAAAGCCAAACTTCGTTTGAGTTGTAATGATGAGGAGCATGTGGATTTCCAGACTATCGTACAGGATGTATTTTTAGGCAATATACCTTACATGACTCCCCGCGGTACTTTTGTAATCAATGGTGCCGAGCGTGTGGTTGTTTCTCAATTGCACCGTTCACCCGGCGTTTTCTTTGGTCAGTCCGTTCATCCGAACGGAACAAAGATTTATTCTGCAAGGGTAATTCCTTTTAAAGGTGCATGGATGGAATTTGCAACGGATATTAACAATGTAATGTATGCATACATTGACCGTAAGAAAAAATTTCCTGTTACTACTTTGCTGCGCTCAATTGGTTTCGAAACAGATAAGGATATTCTGGAACTGTTTGGAATGGCCGATGAAGTAGCTACGGATAAAAAGACGCTTAAACAACACATCAATAAAAAACTTGCTGCCCGTGTTTTAAGAACCTGGGTTGAAGATTTTGTTGATGAAGATACCGGTGAAGTAGTATCAATCGAACGTAACGAAATAGTTATGGAGCGTGATACCATACTTGATGAAGATGCTATTGATACTATCGCTGATCTTGATGTTAAAAGCATTTTTATTCAAAGAGAAGATGTTGGTGGAGACTATGCCATTATCTACAATACTTTAAACAAGGATACCTCCAACAGTGAACTAGAAGCAGTTCAGCATATCTATCGCCAACTGCGTGGTGCTGACGCTCCTGATAATGAAACTGCGCGTGGTATTATTGACAAATTATTCTTTAGTGATAAGCGTTATGATCTGGGAGAAGTTGGTCGCTATAAGATCAACCGCAAACTCGGTGTTACGCAGAAGCTTACTAA
>JANXWM010000382.1 GCA_025351145.1 Chitinophagaceae bacterium | reverse complement strand
CTCTTGTACTGCATATAAATAGTCAGCAAACAACACATCACCTTCTTACTATACTTATGCTTTCAATAATATATATGCGCAAACTTCCTGCACAGGAATAAAAACAAAACGCCATTGAATGGAAGAATTCCATTCAATGGCGTTTATAAATAATATATTTATTCAAAATAATATAATAACCAAAAGGCTAAAATATTAGAAAGGTACATTTACTGATCGCAGCTAAAATACGTATAGGAATTAAGCCAACTCTTTGTTCAAAACCAAAGAGAGTTTTGTAAACTCGCTGCCACTGTAGATTTTAGCGAAGTCGATACTTTTATTTTTGTCGTATTCTTCAAAGTTCGCCTGAACAACTATACGCCAAAAATTTTTTGATTTTAAATCTTCATAATCATTGCCTCTGATAATAAGGCCAAGTATGGGATTTCTTTTCTTAAAATCTATCTTAATAGATTTGTTTGCGGGGATGTTTTGTGTTTCGAAAAACTTTTCTATTGCTTCTGATGTCATACGCAAAAGTACCCTTTTTTGGCGAATTTTCCCTATTTATATTTTAGCACATGATAATTTAGCTTATTACCTGCTGAAGAACTGCAATACATTATCTGCAAATTCTTTTGTTCTTAATGCAGCCCCGTGATCGCCTGGAACTTGTGCAAAAACTGCATGGGGTATAAGCTTTACAAGGTCTTGTGCATTGCCATTATCTGTGTCTTTATCGCCACAAATAACGAGTACCTTTTGCTTTACTTTACTCAATAATTCTTTTGAGGTTGAGGGCTGTTCCTTTTGCAGGTAAGCCAGTGCAAGCTGATCGAGCCCTGATTCTTTTACATACTTTACCATGCCTTCCAGTTCTTTTACTGTATCGCCCATTAGTGCACGGTAAAACATTTTCCTGCGTGGCCATTCAGGATTGGTAAAGTCGGAACCCATGCCACCAATAACTGCTTTATCTACACGTTTATCAAGCACAAGTAATCGTGCGGTTATAATGGATCCGCGTGAATAACCAACAACATTGTATTTCTTAATTCCAAGCATAGCAGCAAGCCCCATAATATCTTTTGCTTCTGCATCGTTTGAGTATGCTTCATCGGCATGTGGCTTATCAGATTTTCCATTACCGCGCATATCAAGTGTAATTACTTTGTAACCCGCATTGAGTAAGCTGTTGTATAGTTCAGTTTTTTTCCACGATTCACCGTTTACAATAAACCCATGTACCAGTATTACCGGGTTGCCTGTTCCTTTTACTTCATAATAGATTTTTGTATTATCGAATGATGTATAATAATGCCCACTATCGGTTTGTGCAATTGTTTTGCTGCTATTGATTGTAAATGAAACAATCATTAAAAATAAAATGCTTCGTGTCATGGTATTAATTGGTAATTAAAGTTAATGATTGCAGTTAACGTGACTGCACTTTGAACTGCTGCATTACCGGCGAACGTACAAGGGTGCGACGCAAGGATGTTTAATAATAATTCTTCAGCTGGGCCAATAAAAATTCCTTTGTATAATTATCTTTATTAAAACTTATTTTGTGCATTTACCTGGAACGTCTGCGTGCTTTGGGTTTCATAGACATGTCGGTAATAACAAGCAAAAAACCTATCGTTATAAACCCTATCATAATCAATAAAGCATTTAACAGTACTTGTTCTGTGCCAATTTGAGTAACGTCCATAAATGGGTAAGGATAATGGCCTGTAGCCGCACCCCTTACAATAATGTAAGTAAGATAAATAAGCGGGTAAATAAGTAAACGTACCGGGAACTTCCAGGCAAGGCCGCCTTTGGGCACAAAAGCTATCCAGTAAAAACCATATAGAAAAGGAATAACCTGGTGCAGCAATATATCTGCAATTAACTGCAAACCCTGCGGGTTCCATAGCTGCCTTAAAACAAAGTTGTATATGATTGAAACAACAGCAATATAAACTGCAATAGCTGACTTTACCGACACAAGGGAAAAAAATTTGCCCATACCCGATGCAGGACTTATTAAACCAGCGGTAAGACTTAGTGCAACAAGTATATTGGTGAGTACAGTAAAAAAACTGAAAAATTTAATTATACCATCAACCACCGAAGTGTCGTTTGCTATATTATTTGTAATAATGATATAGAGCTGCAGTGTAAGTGCAAACCATCCTGCCAAAGCAGTAATTGCCATGAAGGCATACATTAACCCGTTAGACTTTTTTTCCAATTGTTCTGTTTATTCTTGCTGCAAATATAAAAGATGAAGCTATAAAAAGTACAGTTATTTACCCGTGCTAAGCGAAGATTCGATTATACTTTTTTTTGTTTTTAAGGTAAAACTGTAAGCCCACCAAATAAGCAATACCTGTAAGGGTATGCGCAGCCATGCAATAAACGGGGTTATTGTAGCTGTACCCATTTGCATGGGTGCCTGCTGAATCATATAAATATGTGCTGGCATAAACGCAATGAGCATAAAGATAATTCCCCGGGCTGCAAAGTTTCTTGTTGCTGAAAACAGCAACAGGATACCACCGCAAATTTCTGCAACACCTGCCGCATAATTAATAACTTCATGCAGTGGTAAATAAGGCGGGATGATAGATAAATAATTTGCGGGATTCATAAAATGATTGCTTCCTGAAAGCACATAAAAAGCACTGATAACTATAAGACTGACCTTCTTCAATTTTGACATCATGTTTAATTTGTGTTTAATGTTTATTTTTATGAGCCGGGCTTGAAAACTTCTATGAGGCTTTACTTGCGTCGCACTCTTGTACTGTTCAAATTCTATTCAGCAATTGGAGATCAATATAAAGATAAAAATTACAAAACATAAGTTTAATGATGTTCCCCAAACAAACCATTCAGTTAACAACAAACGGCAAACCTGTAAAGGTGCACCTTGTTTCTACCGGGGCAGTATCGGTAAAAACAAAATTCAGGAATGCGAGGTATAAAAGCTTGCCTGCAATGATTGATTTTATACTCGATAAAACTTTTACAGAATGGATGCCCATTTGGGTAATGGTGATTGAACACCCGGAAGGTGTTTTTGTAATTGACACAGGTGAAAACTCTGATATAAATAATCCTGATTATTTTAACTCCTCAGGCATGTTTGCCAAATGGTTCGATACCACGCAATTTAAATTTAAAGTAAGCCGGGATGAAGAAATAGATCAGCAACTGATTGATCTTAGTATTGCTGTTGCTGATGTGAAAGCTGTTGTATTAACGCATCTTCACCTTGATCATATTGACGGGTTAAGGCATTTTCCCTCAACAGAAATTATAGTAAACAAATACGAATGGGAAAAACCTTTTGGTGATCTTCCAAAATTATATCCTTCCTGGTTTAAACCGACGCTGATAGAACTCAATGAACAATACGACGTATTTGAACATACTCAATACCTTACAAAATCAAAAGATCTGATATTAATACAAACCCCCGGACATACTTACGGCCATTGCTCCCTATTATTAAAAGCAGATGAATGTAATATATTTTTTGCGGCAGATGTTTGTTATTCGCAGGAACAATTGATTGAAGAAAAATATTCAGGCAGCAATGCAAGTTACCCGCTTGCAAAAGATTCCTATGATAAAGTGCAGACATACGCTAAAATGCAAAAAATTGTTTTTATTCCATCCCATGATGCGGATGCTGGCCGCAGGCTCAATGAATTGGACCCGCTATTGCTGAAAAAATAGTTTTACTCTTACTTGTAGTATAGGGTTATTTGTTCCGGTATATTTTTCAACATTATTTAAAATATTTACATCTTTGTACTAACGCAGATAAGCATTCCTTTGCTGTTTGGCTTTTTGAAAGTATTTTTGCAACCGCAAAATGGTTTTACTTTTTATAAGTTAATAAACAACAGACTATGGCATACGATATAATTGTACTTGGAAGCGGGCCCGGTGGTTATCCTGCCGCAATCAGGGCATCGCAATTAGGGTTTTCAGTGGCTATTATAGAAAAAGAAAGCCTTGGCGGCGTGTGCCTCAATTGGGGTTGTATACCCACTAAAGCCCTCTTAAAAAGTGCACAGGTTTATGAATACATGAAACACAGTGCCAGTTACGGCATTAATGCTACTGGTGTACAGCAGGATTTTCCTGCAGTTGTAAAACGCAGCAGGGGTGTTGCCGATAAAATGAGCCGTGGCGTGCAGTTTCTAATGAAGAAAAATAAGATTGATGTAGTAATGGGTTATGGTAAAATTAAAAGCAAAGGCCAGATAGAAGTAACTGCTACAGATGGAACGAAAAAAGTGGTTGAGGGAAAATACATTATTATAGCAACAGGTGGCCGCACCCGTGAATTACCAAACCTTAAACAAGATGGTAAAAAAGTAATCGGCTACCGCGAAGCTATGATATTACCGCAGCAGCCAAAAAGTATGATTGTAGTGGGCAGCGGGGCTATTGGGGTAGAGTTTGCTTATTTTTATAACAGTATGGGAACAAAAATTACCATCGTTGAATTTTTGCCGCGCATTGTTCCTGTAGAAGATGAAGAAATATCCAAAGAATTAGAAAAACAATATAAAAAGCAGGGTATAGATATTATGACCAGCGCTTCAGTAGAAAGCGTAGATACATCAGGAACCGGTGTTAAGGCCCTCGTTAAAAAGCAGAATGGCAGCATTGTTACCCTTGAAGCTGATATTGTTTTAAGCGCTGTTGGTGTAGTTGCTAATATAGAAAACATTGGCCTCGAAGAAAATGGGATTAAAACGAATAGAGGAAGAGTAATTACAGATAAATATTTCCAGACAAATGTACCCGGTATTTTCGCCATAGGCGATTGTACACCCAACCAGGCATTGGCACATAAAGCCAGCAAAGAAGGTATTAATGCAGCAGAGTATATTGGTTATTTAGAGAAAAAATTTGCACACCAGCCCGAGCCGATTGATTACGGTAATGTTCCCGGATGTACTTATTGTACCCCGGAAATTGCCAGCGTTGGGCTTACCGAAAAAGCAGCTAAAGATGCAGGTTATGAGATTAAAGTGGGGAAATTCCCATTCATGGCAAGCGGTAAAGCAAGTGCTGCAGGCGCTACAGATGGCTTTGTGAAAGTAATTTATGATGCTAAATATGGCGAATTTCTTGGCTGCCACATGATTGGCACCAATGTTACTGAAATGATTGCTGAAGTGGTAGTAGCACGTAAATTAGAAACTACCGCACATGAAATCCTTAATGCAATTCACCCGCATCCAACAATGAGTGAAGGCCTGAAAGAAGCTACAGCTATGGCTTATGGTGAAGCAATAGATGTATAAGCATGTATACGCAGCTTTACCTATTGTAATTAAGAATATCCTTTTGTATATTTGATTAAGATTTAAAATATGATTAATATTATTCATAGTTAAAACTTAAGAACTCAACTTTGTATCTGGCAGTGTATAACCAAAAAAATTACTGCCCCCTATTTTTTAAATAAAAAAATGCACATGAAAAAAAATCTAACACTATTGTTGTATTTGGTTGTATCAACCTGCACATTTGCACAAGATGTTGTGAAGCCATCTTCGATTGGTTTCAGTTTCGCCTTAACAGATTTTGAAACCCCTGCTCAGATTTATGCCACAAGTTTAAAGGATGTAATTAAATCCGGTGATTTTGCCAAAATCACCAAACGTATGAACACCGCATTTACCATACAATACCTTAAAGGAATTACATCCAACATTGATTTTGCAGCTACCTACACAGGATCTTTTTTAACCAACCCGCCGGCAGTTTATACAGAAAGTAATGTAAAATACTTCCAGTCAATAGATGCAGCTGTAAATGTAAAACTGCTAAAAGAAACAGCTGTAGTTAATCCTTATATCAGTGCTGGTATCAGCGGATATAACTTCGATAACAAATGGGGAATAAAAGTACCCCTTGGCCTTGGATTGCAGTTTCGCCCCACCGAAGATGTTTCTGTTTTATTACAGGGGCTTTATAAATCCACAGTTCAGGATAACGGTTACTATCATATTGTTTATTCTTTGGGCGTGGCTGTGCCAATTGTAAAACCAAAAGAACCAAAAATAGCAGCTCCCCCTCCTCCTCCTCCGCCGCCACCCGTTGTTCCGGTAGTTGTAGCGCCTAAGCCCGTTGATACAGACGGTGACGGAATTACAGATAACGTGGATAAATGTCCTTCAGTTGCCGGCCTTGCTAAATACAATGGTTGCCCAATACCTGATACAGATGGCGATGGCGTAAATGACGAAACTGATAAATGCCCAACTGTTGCTGGTTTCGCAAGATATGGTGGTTGCCCCATACCTGATACTGACGGCGACGGTGTAAATGACGAAATGGATAAATGCCCAACAGTTGCGGGTCTCGCAAGATATGGCGGATGCCCAATACCTGATACTGACGGCGATGGTGTAAATGACGAAATGGATAAATGCCCTAATGATGCCGGCCCTGCCGACAATGCAGGCTGCCCAAAATTAGAACAGTACAACTTTAACGCAAAAAATGTTCAGTTTGTAACCGGCAGCTCAATGCTTACAGCAGCGGCAAAAAAAGAGCTGGATAAAGCTGTAACGATATTAAAAGATCATTCAGAATTAAGGATTGCCATTGAAGGATATACTGATAATACAGGAACCACAGCATTAAACCAAAAGCTTTCTCAAAAACGTGCTGATGCTGTAAAAGCTTATCTTACAGGTAATGGAATAAGTGCTGATAGATTAACCTCAACAGGTTTTGGAGTAGCTAATCCGGTTGCTGATAATAAAACCGCAGCAGGAAGAGCTCAAAACAGAAGAGTAGAATTTAAAAGAGCTGAATAAGTTCAGCATTGAACATAATTTAGAATAGCTCAAAAAAATACCCCTCTAAATTTAGCGGGGTATTTTTTTACATTTAAATCAAATCTTAATACTCATCATTTATTGGTTTTATGAAGTTCCTTTATTGAAACCAGTAATTGCGTTTTTGTTTTTATAATACCCGCAGTATTTTTTCATAGCACCGTTCCTTGCGTCGCAATCCGTTCATCTGCACAGCAATGGGCATCTTTGGTTCCATGCGCAGCAGCACTATAAAATTTAACCTATTGCAAAGCTGCATTCCAGGCTAAAGCTAAATTCATTCAAACACCCTTCAATACCGGCTATTCGTATTGGCTTTTATACTATTATTTTTTTCCCACAACCAGCACCTGAAAAGTTCCGGGTTTTAGATTAGGGCGTTTCCCCGGCTCCGGGTTTGGTAAAAATTCTGCTGTTGGTAAAAATATACGCTCTTCATTTTCATCAACTACACAAGTTCTTGCACCTGCTTTAGTTGGAATATTACCAATTACTTTATAACTGTCAGCAGACTGTGCATGTATTACAGTTAATGTTGCACTTTCACCATTTGATGCAAAAATATTATTTGTAATAGTGCTGTATCCAACACCATCACAGCCTTCTCCAATAGTAAGTTTGGCAACAATCTTTCCATTGTCTGCGTTGATCACCATCAGCAGCTCATTATCGCAGCCGGCAAATAACCTTCTTGTCTTTTTATCAATAGCAAGGCCGGTAGGTGATTCTCCGGGGGCAATGCTCCAGCGGTTCTCTACCATATAAGTCTTTATATTCACCACCACTATCTCGCTCTTGTCTTCAATATTTACATATACTTTTCCCGCATCGTCAGATACTGCTGTTTCAGGCTTACCACCAACAGGAATAGTTGCAAGCACTGCATTGTTTGACGGATCAATTACACTGAGGTTTTGCCCTCTGCCATTGCAGGTAATAATCGTTTTAGAAAATGGCTCAAACATAATAGCATCAGGGCCATCGCCGGTTTTTATACTATCGAGTATTTTGTTGCTGTTTATATCAAATACAGTGGAAGTGTTGAGTCTTCCGTTGCTTGTAAAACCTTTGCCGTAAGCAGATGCAAAGGCTATACCATGCACGCCGGTGGTATTAGGGATTATACCAACAGAATCTCCCGTATTTTTATCGAGTATATTTACCTGTGTACCATGAGAAACATAGAGGTTATTATTAACCGGGTTAAGGGCAATATAATCCCACCAGTTGTCACTGGCAATGCGAAATGTTTTAATCACTTTTAAAGGCAGCTCCTTCTGTGCAAAAATTTGTGCAGCATTAAAGTTAAAGGCGAATAACGCAATGAGTAAAACCGGTTTTAGTTTCATACAATAATTATTTGTGTAAATGTAAATTAAACCCGCAGTGAGGCTTTGTTTATTATAACTTTTCAAACTTAGGAGTGCATTTTGAAGCAAAACTGAAGTTGGATTTTTCGTTTGTGCGTTTAAGAGAAACCAATGTTTACAAAGCACTTTTGACTTTGATGCATAGCTCATTCTTATTCTGCAGTACAAGTGTGCGACGCAACAATGCTGATTAAACAACCTTCTGCCGGCCAACAAAAAAATTTGCAGGTTTTCCCCTGCCGCTTCTAATATCCTGATCTTAAATGCGCAAATACAGTTTAATTTTATAATTTTGACCTGTATGAATTCGATGTTTGGCATTACAAAAACAAGCCCGTTTGAAGCAGATGATGTAGAGCTGCTTACCGAGGATCAATTCCCTTACAGCCTAGTTGTGTGGAATGATGATCTAAATTCTTTTAGCTGGGTAATAGAAACCCTTGTTAAGATCTGCGATCATACGCCTGAACAGGCAGAACAATGCTCCCTCATTATTCACTATAAAGGAAAATGCTCGGTAAAGCTTGGCGACTACGACACTTTAAAATCTATGTGCGATGCCATTACAGAAAGGGGCATTGGTGCTACTGTGGAAGAAATGGTGGGTAGTTAATGGTTTACGCTTATGGCTTACCTTTATTGTCCATAGTTCATTGTTCATAGTTAATAGTTTCTCCCTTTCCCCATGCCTTTATATGCATTAGATAATCGTTTATGGTTTCCACCGGTTGATCATGCACTGGAAGATGGTTTATTGGCAATGGGCGGAGACCTGAATACAGAAAGATTGTTACTCGCTTATAAAAAAGGAATTTTTCCCTGGTATGATGGCGATACGCCGTTATGGTGGTGCCCCGATCCACGTTTTGTTTTATTTCCCCATGAATTAAAAGTGAGTAAAAGTATGCAGCAGTTGCTGAAACGAAAGGCTTTTACATTTACCACAAACAAGGCTTTTGCACAGGTAATACATAATTGCAAAAACGTTTTGCGTGATGGGCAGGATGGCACATGGATTACCAACGATGTAGAAAAAGCCTATACAGAATTGCATAAAAAAGGATTTGCCCACAGTGCCGAAGTATGGCAGAATAGCGAATTGGCTGGCGGTCTTTACGGCATTCGTTTGGGTAATATTTTTTTTGGAGAAAGCATGTTTAGCCATGTAAACAACGCCAGCAAGTTTGCCTTTATAAACTATGTGCAGCAATTGAAAAATGAAGGTGTGGCCTTAATAGATTGCCAGGTTTATACTGAGCACCTGGAAAGCCTTGGTGCACGAATGATACCCCGCAGTTCATTTATTGATTTGCTGAATAAATACATTTAGTAGCCGGGCTACAGAATAGCTATGAAGCTTCTGTTGCGTCGCACTCTTGTACATTCGGATTAAGAATGAACAGTGAACAATACGATCAAAACTCTTTGCCTATTGTCTCTTTGCCTTGCTGC
>JANXWM010000370.1 GCA_025351145.1 Chitinophagaceae bacterium | reverse complement strand
ATCAATAAATCACTGCGTAGATGGGTATCGCTGCTTTGGGCTTTTGCTCTTTTGAAGGTACGCATTGTACACAAGTTGTAACACAACGTAACGCAACGCCGCCGTTGCTGGGAGACTTCGGTAAAAGCTCAATATATAATCAAACAGTACAAGAGTGCGACGCAACGAAGCTTAATAATATTTCTTGCGCCGGGCTCCTGAAAAAGAAAAAGCTGACTCAAAATTTGAGTCAGCTTTTTTAGCTATTTAAGATGATATAATCTTAAAACTTAAGTGTAATGTTTGCGTTAAATATCGTGCCTAACTGGCTAAACTGTGCGCCGTTGTAAGCAAGAATGCGGTAACGGCCACTAAACTCTAAGAACCCTTCTAACAGGCTCTTATCGGCTGGGCTTGCAAGGGTAGCCGCCGCATCTGAATAGTTAGCATCAGAAGAGCTTCCTGTTAATTCAAGATCCCATTTTGGCAGGATATTGAACAGGTTGTTTACGGTAAGGTTTAAAGATAATTTGCTGGTGAAATTGTAGCCAACATTTATATCTGTAACAACAGCTGGTTTAAACACCTGCTTGATGTTGTTCATAATAGCGCCACCATTGTCGAGATCCTGGAATTTGGTTGGCCCAAACAAAGTATTGTTCAGGTTAAAATTCCATTTAGCAACATTATAATCGAAACCGAGTATTCCTTTATACCTGGGGCGGCTTTCAGTTAATAAAGACCTGATTTGTGTATTTAAGATAGTTGCACCACCATCTTTAATGGCCTGAGGATCGTTGGGGCTGCCAATGATGTCATTTTTAAGATTGTAATTAGCTGCAAGGTTGATGGCTAATTTTCCCTTGCCTAAACCAATGTTCCTGTAGCTTGAAACAAAGTCGAGACCATCTGTTTTGGTTTTAATACCATTGATAAAGAACTGGATATTTTTTACGCCTGCTGTAGCAAGTATCTGGCCAAGCGTGCTGTTGGGATCGCTTGACGAGATAGAAGAACTGTAAACGATCCTGTCTTTAATAGTTATGTCGTAAAAGTCTAATGTAATGCTTAGGTTTTTAGTTGGTTTAAAACCTAAACCCACGGTAAAGTTGTCTGACTTTTCGGGTTTCAAAGAAGGAATACCAAGGGCTTTTGCCTGCTTGCTGCCATTATTAAACAAGCCCGATAACTGGATGGTACCCCCCACAAAAGATGCCTGTGTTGACTGTGCGTATATCTGGTGTAAAGTAGGAGCCCTGAAGCCTGTAGAAGCAGATCCTCTTATTACAAAATTATCCCCTGCAACTTTAAGGCGCGACGAAACTTTCCATACAAATGCACTTCCAAAATCGCTGTAATTTTCGGCCCTTACGGTACCGTTTAAAAGAAATGCTTTGGTGATATCCCAGCTTGCATCAAAATAACCACCTACGTTGAAACGGCTGTTTGTACCGGCATTTTCTGCACGTATACCAGGGAATGAATTGGCACCCTGTCCGGAATAAGAAGCTGTATCACCGGCTATGATTTTGTATGATTCTCTTCTAACTTCAGAGCCCATACCTATTGCAAAATTATCAGTAACACTTTTAGAAATATCAATGTTACCGATTACATTAGTAAAGCCATATCCACCAGGTTTAAAAGAGATAGGGCTGGCCGCCATTAATGAGTGGTTTACTGTATTGTTAACAGAGTATAATTGCTGGTTACCGCCAATTGTTACGCTTATATCCTGTTTCCAGCCATTGGTTTCATTTTTAAAACCAACAGTTGCATTGTAATCAGATAAATCGCCTTCGAACGAAGGCTCATAACCTACATATTCTGTACCTGCTGCATGAAGTAAGCCATAATCTGGTTTCCAGTAAGGCTGACGGTAGTTTGCATTACTGAAAACTTTCTTTGCAACAAAAGCTGCGTTACTGTAAAACATGCCGTTTTCACCAACGGGTATACCTAAATTATACACAAATTTAGCGGCAGTAATAGCGCCTGTTCCATTTTCGTTATTGCCGGTTGGGTAACGTTTAAGGTAATCTGTTATTTGCTGGTTAGTAGCAGCATCCCCACCAAATGTAGCTATCTCTGTGGGCACATCAATTATGCCTGAACGGATAGCATTATCCTGTTGGCTGAAAGCAACTGTATAATTAATAAAGCCTTTGCTGCCAATATTAGCACCACTGTTAAATGATGCGCCGTAAGTGCCACCATCGCCTTTACTGGTACCGCCACCATTAAGACTTAGCGAACTATACTGGTATTTATCTTTTAAAATAATGTTCATTACACCTGCAATGGCATCAGATCCATACTGCGCAGATGCACCATCACGCAGTATCTCTACATTTTTAATAGCATCAACTGGTATCGCTGCTAAATCAGCACCTGTTTCGCCCCTGCCTGGTGAAAATTGTACATATAGCAGTGAACTTAGATTCTTTCTTTTGCCATTGATCAGGATAAGTGTGCGGCTTGGTCCGAGATTTCTAATTTCATAAGGATCTAACAGGGTAGTAGCGTCATTTACCGGTGTATTTACCGTATTAAATGAGGGCACCCTGTATTGCAACGTTTTATCAAAAGTTTGCTGGCCAGTACTTTTAAGTGCAGCAGCATCCACATTATCAACAGGTAGCGGAGTGCCTACTGCTGAGCGGGATACAGAGCGTGTACCCACAACTGTAATATCATCAAGTCGCTGGCTGCTTTCAAGTAAAGCCATATCCAGTACTTTTTGTTCTCCATCTCCAATAGTAATGCTTGCTGTTACAGTTGCATAACCAATGTTCGAAAATGTAATACTGTACGTTCCTGCTGCTATTTTAATTGAATATTTTCCATCTTTATTGGTGGTAGTTCCTCCACCTTTGGAAAGTTTTACACTTGCATTTTCCAATGGTTTTCCACTGGCGGTTACCGTACCTGATAAGGTACCCTGGGCCATAGTTATTAATGGTATCAGAAACAGCATTAATAAAATTGCGGGCAAAACTTTTACTTTTCTCATATATTATTTGTTTGGTTATAAATACGAACGCCACTAAAGTAATGAAATAATTGTTAAATTAATTTCCGGTGCTCCAAATCCGGCAATATGATGTTTTTAATTAATCATATTTTAAACCACCCGCCAAAATTAAGTCAGTCATTTTCATTGTTTGTGGTACGTTAATTAATTACCGGGTTAAAAAATTGAATAAAAAAGAAATTTTATTGACCCATCAAAAGAACAGGTATGAGGCATTACTTGCGTCGCACTCTTGTACATTCTGAACTCTGCTCTGCAATTTAAATAGTATAAAAATTATTCTCAAATTCACAATACAGCAATTCTTTTATCTTTATCTAAATTGATACTCCATGCCACGCTTTTTTATTAACCCCGATATTTCAAAAGCAAAAACTATTTCAACAGATTTTTATACAAGCCCTGTATATTTTGAGGAATCGAAAGAGAAAATATTCGTAAAAAGCTGGCAATTTGCCACAGATATCAAAAATGTCAAAGAAACCGGAAGTGTATACCCTTTCCTGCTCCTGGAAAATTATCTAAACGAATCCCTCATCCTTACAAGAGATAAATATGGTCAAATACGCTGCATGAGCAATGTTTGCACACACCGTGGTAACCTTATTGCTTATGAGCCCTGCAAAACGAACCAGTTGCGTTGTAAATATCATGGCAGGCTGTTTGGGCTCGATGGAATTTTTATCTCTATGCCCGAGTTTAATGAAGTACAAAATTTTCCCTGCGAAGATGATAACCTTGCACAGACCATATTATTTCAATGGGGCAAATTATTGTTCACAAACCTGCTGCCCGGCATTGCTGCTGCTGACTTTTTTGAGGATATGAAAAAACGAATGGAATGGTTCCCTATGGATCAATTGGTATACAGGGAAAATTTATCCCGGCACTTTACCGTAAAAGCAAACTGGGCTTTATATTGCGAAAATTATCTCGAAGGTTTTCACATCCCTTTTGTGCATGCAGGCCTCAATGCAGTACTCGATTTTGGCGAATACAGTACAGAGATTTTTAAATATTCAAACCTGCAGTTGGGTATTGGCAAAAAAGGCGATCTCTGTTTCAATCTGCCTCCATCCTCACCCGATTATGGTAAGGAAGTGGCAGCATATTATTTCTGGGTATTTCCAAACATGATGTTTAATTTTTATCCATGGGGTTTGTCACTCAATATTGTGCAGCCGGTTGGCGTAAGCGAAACAAAAGTTTCCTTTCTTACTTATGTGTACGATGAAAGCAAACTCAATACAGGTGCAGGTTCCGGCCTCGATGCGGTTGAACTGGAAGATGAAGAAGTAGTAGAAAATGTGCAGAAAGGTATACGTTCCCGTTTTTACCAGCATGGGCGTTATTCAGTAAAACGCGAACAGGGAACACATCATTTTCATTCGCTCATTGCAAAGTTTATGGATTAGTTTTTTATTGGCCGAACTGAAGGATTACTATTAAACTTTTCTTGCGTCGCACTCTTGTACTTTATATCATTGTTCGGCTTTACCGAAGCGTAGACAGTACACCAGAATAATGTTTTTGGATAAATAAAAACTTTGATGCCTGCTAAGCCAGCCAGCTCATTACCACCTCATCTAAAAACCTGTTCTCACTTTTTAGATGAGTGAACTTTCTAAACACACCTTCCTTTACAAACCCCGCTTTTTCATAAAGACGGATTGCTTTTTCATTGATGGTGGCAACGCTTAATTCTACACGCAGAAAGCCCTGCTGTTTTGCATACGCAGTAATTTCATTCAGCATGGTAAGCCCGTGCCCCTTACCCGCAAAAGATGGATGTATTGCAAGCCCGCCAAGGTAAGCGATATGCGCATTGCGGTAAAGCAAATGCACTAATTTAAACATGCCAACTGCCTCGTTATTATCCTCAAAAATGTATAACACATCTCTGCTGAACAGCTCATCAAATATGGGTTTGAAAGTTTCTGCATCCATCATTTCGTACAGCAGGAATGGATTGATCTGCGGGTGCATATACATGCCGTAGATAAAATCGAAATCTGATACTGTTGCTTTTCTTATCATAAGACTTTCAAGCTTTTATTATACGGATCGGCCATATTTTTATTGTTTCTTTTATCCCAAAATTTTTTTACATCATTCAAATGTTTTTTAGGATCGTGCTTTAAATTCCAACAAATTTTTGCCAGACAGTTGGGACAAAAATAAGCAGGATGGCTTGTTAACTCACTTAGTGTATTACTGCCGTTCATACAGCACTCATATTTTGCACAATGCAGCATGGAAAACATGTGACCTATTTCGTGTGTTGCTGTTTTAATAGTTCTCTCTAAACAAAGTTCCTTCTCTTCAGATTTATGAGGATCACCAAACCGGTACATTGACCATACTCCCACTCTGTCCCTGACAGAGCCTAATCCGAAAATATAATTCCAATCATTTCCCGGGTATAAATCATAGGTAGTAAAGCCTATTAATGTGGCAGCATCTTTTGGCAGTTGCGGCTTTAATATATTATTCATCAATTGCTTTGCCGATAGCTGTAGTTGGTTATGAGAAGGATTTGTTCTTGATTTTTCAAATATATCCGCATCCTTATTTATTACAACAAATGCTGTTTCAAGTCCATAAAATGCATGCAGGTAATCAGCAGTGTTAGAAACAATATCCTTTTGTGCTTCATCAAAATTGCCAATGAGCATTATGTAAATTTTTGTTCTTACGCTGTCAATGCTGGTTGGGTTTGATTTAATATAATCATCTAAAGATTGATATTCATCTTTCCTTGTGTAAAGCCAGTCATCTTCTTTTGGCGATATTTTTAAAGGATATAAGGGAGAAAGGTTTTCACTAACAATTTCGTATTCATTTTTTGATTTGCATGAAAATATTATAGAGATGGCAATTATAAAAAATAACTGTTGAAGTAAATTGAGCATGAAAGCGATTGATAAATATAATTGTGAGTTTAACCTGCTGCTTCATAATCCGAACGTACAAGTGTGCGACGCAAGGAACGCTTAATAGTATTCCTAAAGCCCGGTACATACAATAATTACTTAAGTGTATAAGTTTTTTTATCTGTGCCAATGCCTTTTAATGTAAGCGATTTCCAGCCTGTGGGCAATGCGGTTTTAATTTGTGTAATGCCTTTTGGCGTAATATCCAAACCGCCAAAACCCATGAGCACGCATTGCAAAATACCACCGGCACCGGTTGCAAAATAAGGATTGGTGCCACCCTTTGTTTCGGCAATTACACGAAACGGTGCAAGCAGGTTGGGCTCGTAAGAATCTTTGAAAAAATGTGCCGCTTTATCTGCATCGCCAAGCCGTGAATACAGCAATGCAAAAATCGCCTGAGTCATAGCCGGGGTGCCCTCATTAGGCACACGTGTGGAATAATAATCAAGGTCTTTTTTTACCTGCGTCGGGTCGGTAATTTCTTTTAATGGGTAAGCCAATAAATTTACATCACCTTGTTTTATGCCTTCGCCGTTATAGCTGGCATGTTCGCGTGTTACGCCATTATCCATCTTAAGAATGGGGATGTTATCTGCTACAATTTTCCAGTCTGCATTCGGCGTAATGCCCAGCAGTTTTGCAGCCTCTGTAGCAGCATATAAGTTCGCTTTTGCAGAAGCGTTTGTAAAGGCATTGTTATCAATATTTTCAGCCCATTCGTCGGCGGCAACAACGTTCTTTATATCATAATGTCCGGGGCCATTTCTTTCAACACGGCTTGCCCAAAAATCTGCTGTTGCAGAGAGCAGCGGCCAGCCTTTTTCTTTTAACCATTCTTTATCCTGTGTTACGCAATAATAGTTCCATGCAGCCATGCCAACATCGGCTGTTATATGATGTTCAAATGGCCCGCTCAATGCCCATACAGGCGTTTCTTCTACGCCGGTTTCTGCGCTTTCCCAGGGAAACATCGCTCCTTTAAATCCATGCGAAAAGGCGTTGCGTCGTGCAGCTTCAAGCCGCTGA
>JANXWM010000353.1 GCA_025351145.1 Chitinophagaceae bacterium | reverse complement strand
GTACAACACAAATATAGGCGACATTATTCTCATTTCATATGTCTCTAACTGCTTCATAAACAATAAACTTCAATTCGCTTTTTTATATTGTTAGTGTCCCCAATACAGCTTTAATCTCTTCGCGTAAATGCTCGTCATTGTTGGTAACCAGCGAACAATCATTCGAGTCAATCTACGCTTCAATAAAAGCTCATTCATACTCCAACTGCACAAGAGTGCGATGCAAGTAAAGCTTCATAGCAGTACTATAGCTGGCTCAAAAAACTATCCTTTTACTGCAACAGGTTTTGATTGAAACATCGTCCACGGATAGGCTTTCATCGTGGTTAAAAATTTATTCATCCATTCGTATTCGGGGTGGGCTTTATAGAATGTCGCGCCAACAAAATCTTCGCCGCAGGGGTGGCCCATGTGCGCATAGAACTTCATGTCTTTGGCAAGATCGGCAGTGGTAACTTTTCCCTGCACGGCGCCCATGGGATAGAAGGGTGGGTTGCTCCACTCTGCACAACCAAGCGGGTCTTCATCAATATGGCCGCAGATAACACAACGGTTGTTTGCATTTTTTCCCTGCAATGCATCCATGTGGTCCGCTTCAATCTGCATGCCTGTTTCAGCATCGAGCTTACCTTTTAAATCAACGATCACGAGCTGCTCCATACGTTTTTTGCGGGCATTGGGGGAGGTGGTAGAATCGTTTATATTAAACGTTGTTTCCTCTTTAATAAGCTTAGGATCGCTGGGAAAATTGCTGCCAATCATCGCCGTATCCTTACTGCGCCAAACACGGTAATCTTTTAACCCGAGTTCGAGCTTTGCCACTTCGTTTGTTTTGGTATCGCCAATGAGCCAGTCGTTGGCGTAGCCGCCGTTGTTGCCTTCGGTAAAAATTTTTACCACGTCATCAATGCTGTTGCTGTACTGCGCGGCTTTGCGTGCACGCACAAATTCGGGTATGCCGCTGGTATCGAAAAGGGCGAACTGTGTAATGGTGGTTTCGGTGATGAGGATGCCGTTGGCAGTAATTAAAAAATCGTCGCCGCTGTGGATGTAGCCGGGCATGCAATCCATTAAAATATGGTTGCCTTTTTCGGGCACAATATCGGCCACTACATTCCAATGCTGACCTACGATATACTCGGTCCAGTTATTGTGACCGATCACAATTTTTCCATCTTTTGTATAACTGCCTGTTGCAATAAATGCGCTGCAGTTGCCGGGTGCTTTATTGTCGCCGCTATGCGCCACTGCTGCATTCTGCAGCGAAGGAATATAGTAGAACGCAAGCTCTTCCCATGCGTTGAGTGCGGTAATATCAATGCTGTCGTAATTCATGTTTTTTGCATGCAGGCCGGCCACTATTCCGTTGATCTCATCTTTATATTCGCGGTCTAATTTATTCCACATAAAACTCTGTGCACATTGCCGGTAAAATGCCCAGTCTTTTTTTGTTTCGTGTGGCAGAAAATAAGCAAACATTTTTAGCGTGGTATCAATTTCATTCGCAAGCAGGTAACCATGCTGGTAACCTATTTCGGAAGGAGAACCTTCGAGGTGAATATTGATCCAGCCGGCAGTATCTTTTCTTGAAGCTTTTGCAAGCGGGTCATTCGGCTTTGCACTGTTGCATGAGCAAAGAGTGGCCAACATCGATGCCAGGCAAATAAATGAAAGGGAGTAAATTCTCATACAGAATAATTTTTGGTTGGAAAATTAAATGTATGAATAATTTCTTTGAGCCCGGCTGAAACACTTTGTGGCATCGCCTCTTGCGTCGCACTCTTGTACGGTTGGAACAATGAGCAGCTTTTACCGAAGCGTATGCATTTAAACCGCTGCCTCTTTTAATTCATCCAGTTCTTTTATAAATTCCAAAGCTTTTGTAACAGAAGAGCCCGCAGATTTTTCAATAATAAATTTCACCCATTTCTTGTGAATGTTCTTATACGATATCTGCCTGTAAAGCCATACACAGATTGGGATGATGATGATAGTAAAAGCAATATTCCACTGCCACCACGGCCGGTAAAATTGTGAAATGATATCAAAATTGGCGACTGCTTTAAATAAAATAACCGGGTAAGCAAGCCAGGTTGGTATTACTAAAAATGTTAAGCGTATATAGTTGATGATATACGATTGCAGCATGTTAAGTTTTCTTTGGATGCTGATAATATTTTCGCTGTAATCAATTTGTTTTATAATGATAATTTGTATTAGGCAGTTTGAAAAAGCGATTATAAAAAACAACATCAGCACTGCCGCAGAAACTGAAAATTGAACTTCAAAAAAATGTGCAAATAAAAAATTACCCGTCCACATAATTGCGGCAATATGCACAATAGCTTCAAAAACCCTGAGCCATAACAGTGGAGTAAGTTTAGATTTTATTTTTTGGGCCTGTATCATTTCAAGGCAGCGCAGGTTTAACTTAAGCGACTTTTCTAATTTGGTATCGTAAGCCTTCCAGATCGTTTTTAATTCATTTAATTCCATCGTAATTATTTATTCGTGTTCGAAAAATTATTTTTCAGTATTTCTTTTATCCTGTTGATTCTTGTAGCCACATTTGTTTCGGTTAAGCCTGTTATTTCTGCAATTTCTTTGTAGCTTTTATCTTCCAGGTAAAGTATCATGATCGATTTATCAATCTCTTTTAATTGCGAAATAAACTGTTGTAATAAGCTGATGTTTTTTTCTTTGTCTGCAGACTCATCCTGTTCTTCTTTAAGCTCGATCAGGTTTTCGGGATAAACAATCATGCTACCCGATTTTCGTTCTTTACGGTAAAAAGAGATGGCCACATTCAATGCAATGCGGTACATCCATGTAGAAAATTTATAGTCAGGGTTAAAGCTATTGAAGCACTTCCACAACTGGTAAACAATTTCCTGCGCAAGGTCGTTCCTGTCCTCCCTTTTAGCACAATAGGAATTACAGATTTTATAAATGATTCCCTTATGTTCCTGCATCAGGTTTACAAATGCTTCTTTATCCGGTTCTGTAGGCATCAGGCTTGGTAACTTTTCTTTACATATTATTCGCAGCGGCTTTTATAAAGTCACAGTTTTTTCAAAAATTATTTTTAAGGGCGCAGTTATATTTTTAAATGTAAGAAAAGAATTACAGGTAATACAGAACAGTATGGTCCGGGCTGAAGTATTGTATGGCATCGACTGTTGCGTCGCACTCTTGTGCATTCGGAACAATGAGAAGCAATAAAAAAAAGAGTTATAGAGCATAACTCAAATTGAATATTACAGTGTTGTTTACTTTAAACTCTCCTCAATAGCCGCACTAATATTTTCAAGGCCTTTCTTAAACACAAGATCATCCGTCCAGCCAAAGCCGATGCGCATACAGCTGTCGGGCATTTCAAACCAGTGACCAGGGCCAACCATCGTTTGGTATTTGTTCATCAGTAAACTGTAAAACTTTGCTGTATCAATATTCAAATCTTCTTTAAAGCGGGAGAAACATACAACGCCACCTTGTGGCAATACAGCTTCCATTCTTGTTTCTTTTTGCAGCCATTCTTTAAGCAAGTGAAAATTCATCATTGCCTTTTGATTAATCGTGATTGCAAACTTTTCCTTCTCCAGATAAAATTGATAAGCTACTTCTTCATCTAAGGCAGAGTTGCTGATGCAGATCATTTCTTTGGCTGCAAGAAAACGTTCCATTATTGTTTCATCCTGTGTTATCAGCCAGCCCATTCTTAAACCAGGTAAGCCATAAGCCTTTGAAAGCGAAGAAACACAGATTACCTTTTTGCTTTTTGTTGCAGTAATAGGGTAGGGCGTTTTAAAGCATGTATCGCGGTAAGTTTCATCAATCAGTAAATAGATATTGTGCAGCTCTGCAATGCGAATAATCTCATTAATTTCTTCTTCACTTATCAGCATGCCTGTTGGGTTATGTGGGCTTGTAATGCTGATCAGCTTTGTATTGGGCTGAATGGCTGCTTCAATTTTTTGCGGGTCTAATTTCCATGCTTCCTCAAATTGCAAATCAATAAATGAAATGCTGCAGCCAATGGTTCTTGGCACTTCAATATTGGTTGCATAGTTTGGGCGCACCACAATTAAGTGATCATTAACTGTAAGTAATGAACTGTTGATAATGAACAATGCACCTGCTGCACCATTGGTGAGCAACACGTTTTCTTTATTAAGGTTACAGCAATCTTTTACAATCAATCGCCTTAATTCTGGTTTGCCACGGTGGCCGATGTATTCTAATTTAAGATCGTTGAGCTGCAGGTTTAATTCGCCCATTTTAATATCTGTAACTGAACTTTCCGAAAGATTATACCTGATATTAGAGTAACCAATTTCTTCCGGTGATTCTTTTTCTATGGGCATCCGTTTATAGAGCATAATGCAATTTTTATTTGCTAATGTAGTTATTAGAACCCGGCTAATTACGAAGGTTATTTTTTGGCGCCAAATGCTGAATAGAATATCAGAATGTACAAGAGTGCGACGCAACAAAAGCTTCATAGAATGTCTTCAGTCAGGCTCAAAAAAAACTGTCTTATACCTTTACGATACAAGACAGCTTTTATATTAATAACTTATGATACTAATTAGGCTTGAAGCTTTTTGTAAGCTCGTCTTTTGTAACCAGTTTTACTTTGCTGCTGTCTTTTAGTTGTTTGCTTACAACATCGTAAGGGCCTGTTATCACACGGTCCCCGGCTTTTATGCCTTCTTTTATTTCAATATAGTTGATGTCCTGTATATCTGTTTTTACAGGTTTTTTACGAACGATACCTGTTGTACTGTCAACCACAAAAACTACTTCTTCAATATCATCATCGGCTGAGGCTGACTGCTGTGCATCTTGAGTGCTGTTATCATCTTTTTTATCGGTACCCGGCGCTTTGCCGTCTTTCTTATCTCTTGTTGTTACAGCATTCAACGGGATAGATAAAACTGTGGCATGTGTGCGTGTTTGTATGTCTGCACTCGCACTCATATTTGGCCTGAAGGGGAATGGCTGGCCTTTTACAATAAGGTCTTTATAACTTTCGGGCAGCAGGCGGATATGCACCTGGTAATTGGTAACCTGCGTGGAAGATGATGAAGAAGTTAATGCATTGGTTACCGGGTTGGCTATTTTATAAACTACGCCTTTAAACTTGCGGTTGCTGAATGCATCTATTTCTACCACGGCAGTATCGCCGATCTTTACTTTGGGTATATCGTTTTCGCCCACATCTACCTGTGCTTCCATGCTGCTAAGGTCTGCGATGCGCATCATTTCGGTACCTACATTAAAACTGTTACCTGCCACACGCTCACCTTTTTTTACATTCATCAGGCTTATTACGCCATCCATTGGTGCTGTAATGGTAGCACGGTTTACATCTTTATCAGCACGGTTTAAACTTGCCATAGCACTTTGTACATATGCCTGGTTGGCCTTTATACCTTCTACGTTTGCCTGGTAATTTGCTTTTGCAGAAAAATATGCCTGTTGTGCCTGTTCAAATTCTGACTGTGAAATAACTTTTTGATCTACCAGCGTTTTTTGTCTTTTGTACGCGGCTTCAGTTTGATCAAGGGTGGCTTGCAAAGCTTCTAACTGAGATTTGGAAGTTGATACCTGCGCTTGTGACTGCGAAACAAGGGCTGCTGCCTGGTCTCTTTGTGAAGCGTAAATATCTGCATAAATATTGGCCAGCACCTGACCCCTTTTTACAGTATCGCCTTCTATTACATTTAACTGGACTATTTCACCGGAAATATCGGGGCTTACTTTTACTTCTACCTCGGGGAAAACTTTGCCGCTTGCTGTTACAATCTCTGTAATGTTGCGGGTTTCAGCTTTTTCGGCTGTTACACTGGTGCCCTGGTCGCCACCAAATACACCTGCTTTGCTCAATGCAATTAATGCGATTATCAGAATAACCAGGATGGCTATGATCCATTTTAATTTCTTGCTCATATAGAATTTTTCCGCGTTTTGGTAATTACAATTTTATGCCCTGACCTTTATAAAATTCAAGCACTTTCATTTTGAAAACATAGTCGTAATGATTTGCCAGCTGCTGCAGTTTGGCCCTGAGTAAATTATTTTGATTTGTTATCAGGTCCAGTGTAGACAGCAAACCTACTTCATAACGTTTGGTTGCAAAGTCAAATGCCTTTTGTGAAGATTCAACACTTCTGCCGCTTGCATTATATTTTTCCATTGATGAAATGGCATTGCTGTATGCTGTATAAATATTCGACTGCAGGGTTTGATTGGCAAGGTCTTTAGTCAGCTTGAGGTTCTCAAGATTTAGTTTTGAATTTTGCAGAGCATTGCGTGCAGTGCCGTTATTAAAAATGGGCACTGAAATATTAAGCCCTATGCTTTGGCTAAAGTTATTCCCTATCTGGTTAAAGTATTTTGTTTTACCATAAGTATTTATAGTATATGGGTTATTGGGATACACCTGGTAGTCTGTGCCATCAATACTCACCTTTCCAAGTGGAGGGTTAACAGTATAAGAACCAATGGGGCTTTGCGCCTGGTTGTTAAACGTGCTGCCCAATGAGTAAAAGCCAGAAAGAGAAGGGTTTAATGCTGCTTTGGCTGCAAGTATGTTTTTTTCTGCTCCCTTAATCCTTAGATCATTTGCTTTTTGCTGTGGTTGCGTAGCTATAGCTAACTGGTAAACATAATCGGGCTGAAGCTCAGCAATGGGTTCCAGCGGAATCAGTTCAACCGGTGGTGTTTCTATTTCAAAAGGCGCAGCCATGTCCATGTTCAGCAGGGCTCTCATTACCAGCAAATTCTGTTCGTATGTTGCTTTGGCTGTTATCAGGTTACTGCTGTCGGTTGCCAGTTGCGATTCCAGCTCCACGAGATTTAACTCGGGCAATGCACCGGCATCAACTCTTTTCTTTGTATTGTCGTATTGTGTTTTAGATTGGGCTATTTGTACCTGTACTATTTCTATCTGTTCTTTTGCTGCCAGCAATTGGAGGTAATACGAAGCTACATTCAGTGCCACATCATTCTTTGTTTTCTCTACATCGGCGTATGCGGCCTGTAGGTTAAGATCGGCAGCAAGCTGGCTGTTTTTCAGCCTTCCAAAACTGTAAATAGTAGCACCACCCTGCAACTGGTAGTTTTGATATAGCAACTGAGTAGTAGTAAACAGGTTGGTGGTAGGGTCAATTGACCGGCCAAACTGAAGCCCAAACCCTGTACCAAACGAAGCGGTGGGTAT
This sequence comes from Chitinophagaceae bacterium, assembly GCA_025351145.1. Lineage (GTDB taxonomy): Bacteria > Bacteroidota > Bacteroidia > Chitinophagales > Chitinophagaceae > Limnovirga. The sequence continues at coordinate 6,971 of JANXWM010000353.1, read as the reverse complement.
CTTATTATCTTTTGCCTGCTGCAGTTGTAGTGCACTATAACGGGCCTGTACATCTGCCTGTTTTACCGAAATATTGTTTTGCATGGCATAATCAACGCAGCGCCTAAGGCCCCATTTCTCCTGTGCAAATAGTGTGGCGGGTATTATAAGCATTAAAATACCCAAAATTCTTTTTCCCATTGAACGAAAATAGTTGAAAGATTTTTTTGGCGTTCATATATTTTCGATGAACGGAAACCTAACATGTTATTAGGTTTATTAAACATTGTTTTTGTTGGCCAAACACAGGAATTACTATGAAGCTCCCCTTGCGTCGCACACTTGTACGTCCGGAACTTTTTTGAACAAATACAAAACCGCAGAGGTGCAAAGCCGCAGAGGACAACTATTCTCTTTGCGTCTCTCCGTCTCTGCGGTTAATATCTACGCTAAGGTAAAAATTGAATTTATAATCTGAACGTACAAGAGTGCGACGCAAGGAACGATCAGCAAAGTATCTAATGCCCGGCTCAAAATTATATTACTGTATAGCAGCAATTTTATCAAAAGCCTGTTCAAGATCGCCGATAATATAAGCTGCATCTTCGAGCCCGCAATACAAACGCAGCATCCGGTGCTCTTCACTTGTGGCAATAAATTTTTGTTGTTCTATTCCTGCACAACGCGGAATGATGAGGCTTTCGTGGCCGCCCCAACTAACGGCCATGAGTATATGCTTAAGCGAATTGCAGAAAGTTTCAATAGTTGTAATATTATTTGCTTTCATTACAAAAGTTAAAAGGCCGCATGCGCCTTTCATCTGCTGTTTGGCCAATGCATACTGCGGAAAATTTTCATCAAAAGGGAAGATTACTTTTTCAACCAATGCGTGTTGCTTAAGATAATCCACTACCTGTTGGGTTGTATGAGTAATATGTTTTAACCTAACCGGCAGCGTGCGTAACCCACGAATGAGCAGCCACGCATTAAACGGTTGAATACCGCTGCCAATGTTCATATACTCGCTGTTGAAAATACGTTCGATCATTTTTTTGTTGCCGCTTAAAACGCCGGCCACCGTATCGCTGTGCCCGCCAATATATTTTGTAGCCGACTGCAATGTAAGATCAATACCAAATTCAATGGGTTTTTGATAGATGGGTGTGCAGTAACTGTTATCGCAGATGGTAATAATATTATGTTGTTTGGCAAGCGCTGCAACCTTTTTTAGATCCTGTATTTCGTAACTCCAGCTATTGGGTGTTTCAAGATAATAGATCGTTGTTTTTAGTTTGGTGGCCTGTTCAAAATTGATAAGCTGTGTGCCATCAATATAAGTAGTGGTAACATTAAACCGGGGCAATATTTCATCAAACATTTTTTTAGCCCAGGTGTAGGGATTGCGTACACTTACAATATGGTCGCCGCTTTTTACATTGGCCAGCACTGCTGCAAAAATGGCCGCCGCACCGCTGTTAAAAACGAGGCAGTCTTCTGCACCGTCTAGTGCTGCTAATTTCTTTCTGAGTATCTCTACGGTTGGGTTTAAGCCGCGGCTGTACAGCCATGTGCTGTATTCATCTGCAAAACTTTTGCGCAGTTCATCAACTGTTTTAAAAGCAAAGTTGCTGCTCTGAATTATGGGCGGGGCAACTGCACGAAAATATTCATCACGGTCTTCGCCCAGTTCGTTGATGATGTATGATAATTCAAGATCGTTCATATTTATTTTGATTAATGCAAATGTAAGCTTCAAAGAAACTACATTATTTTTTGAGCCGGGCAATTGAATAGGAATGAAACTTTCGTTGCGTCGCACACTTGTACTGCATAACATCGTGCGTCATTGCGAGGCCTCCGAAGTAATCTGCTCTTACTTATTCAGACAGACTGTAGTGCAATTCACAGATTGCGTTTGCTTCGTACCCCGCAACAGGCTGTGGCCTGGTAATGACGATGCAGTACAAGTGTGCGACGCAAGGAACGATCAGAAAAGATTTGCAGTTTGGTTCAAAAAAATTCCTTAGAAATTATGCAGGTGGCAGCGCAACCGTTTGCGTTTCTATGCAATTGTATGCTGCATTTCTGTTAGGTTTGTTGACATTAAGCAATCATGTTATGAAGCAGAAAAAATTCATTGAAAAAGTATTTGTGTTTTGCTGTTTTTGGTGTTTGAATATTACTGCAGATGCGCAGCAAACAGCTACCGTAAAAGAATATAAAAAAGTATTTACTACTTATCCTTTCTCGGATCCCAACCCGGTTGCAGATCCGGCTTCAAAAATTTATCCATACTTCCGCTATGATGGATTTACAGACAAGCCCGTACAAAAAGAATGGAAAGTAGTGGAGCTGGAGAATGATTATTTAAAAATAATGATACTGCCCGAAGTGGGCGGAAAGATATGGAGTGCTGTAGAAAAAAGTACGGGCAAATCTTTTGTGTATGATAACAGTGTAATAAAATTTCGTGACGTTGCTATGCGTGGTCCGTGGACAAGTGGCGGCATTGAAGCGAACTATGGTATTATTGGTCATACGCCGAACTGCGCTACACCAGTGGATTACACGGGTTTTACAAAAGAAGATGGAAGCGTAAGTTGTGTAATTGGCGTGCTTGATTTATTAACGCAAACCAACTGGCGTTTGGAAATTAATCTGCCAAAAGATAAAGCATACATCACTACAAGTTCAACATGGTATAATGGTACGCCGCTGGAGCAACCTTACTATTCATGGATGAACACGGGTATTAAAGCGAAGGGAAATTTAGAGTTTATTTATCCGGGTACGCATTATCTTGGTCACGAAGGTGAGTACAGTGATTGGCCGATCAACAAACAAAACGGGAAGGATATTTCGTTTTATGAGAACAATAATTTTGGTGGCTATAAATCGTATCATGTGTTTGGCAGGTACACCGATTTTTTTGGCGCTTACTGGCACGATGATGATTTTGGAATGGGCCGTTATTCTACACATGATGATAAAGCGGGGAAAAAAATATGGATATGGGGTTTATCGCAGCAGGGCATGATATGGGATCATTTATTAACTGATACTGATGGACAATATGTAGAAGTGCAGAGCGGAAGATTGTTCAATCAATCTGCAGAAGGCAGTACGCTTACGCCGTTTAAGCATGAGGGATTTGAACCTTATGCAACAGATACCTGGACAGAATATTGGTTTCCTGTAAAAGCTACAAAAGGTTTTGTAAAAGCCAATAATTACGGAGCATTAAATATAAAAAAAGAGAGTGGCTGGTTGAAAATTTATTTCTCTCCATTGCAAAAAATGAATGATGAATTGAAGGTGACAGATGGTGCAAAAACCGTTTATACAAAAAAGCTTCAACTCAATACTTTACAGGTTTTTTCAGATTCAATTCAAAGTGATGTTGATGCGGAAAACCTAACAGTTACGCTTGGAGAAAATAAACTCGTTTATCAATCAGCACCAACAGCAGATGTGTTGAACCGGCCACTGGAAACACCTAAAGATTTTGACTGGAATTCTGTTTATGGATTGTATATGCAGGGCAGGGAAGATATCCGGCAACGCCATTACCCTGAAGCCGAAGAAAAGCTGAAATCCTGCCTGGATAAGGACTCCAACTATGCACCGGCATTGGTTGAGCTGGCTGCTTTACAATACAGGAACCTTCTTTACAGTGAGGCGTTGGTCACTGAAAAAAAAGCGCTCTCAATTGATACTTACGATCCTGCTGCCAATTTTAATTATGGATTGATCAATGTAAAACTGGGCAATACAACCGATGCAAAAGACGGTTTTGATATTGCCGCCATGAGCAGTGTATACAGAACGGGTGCATGCACAGAATTGAGCAAGATTTATTTCAACCAGAAAGATTATGCAAAAGCAATTGAGTATGCAGAAAAAAGTTTGGTAACCAACCAAAACAATTTAGAAGCTTATCAGTTACTGGCAGTTATTTACCGTTTGCAGAACAATGAAGTAAAAGCTCTTGAAGTATTAAACAAAATGATGGCGATTGATCCGCTGAATCATTTTGCGGGGTTCGAAAAATATTTGTGGCATTCGTCCGCAGCAACACAGAATGATTTTACATCGCTCATAAGAAATGAAATGCCGCAGGAAACTTATTTGGAATTGGGCGTTTGGTATTATGATCTTAACCTGAGAGATGAAGCCCTGAAGGTTTTTAATATGGCACCGCAAAATGCAGAAGTCATTTACTGGAAGGCATTCCTCGAAAATAAACCCGTTGATATAAAAAGTATAAACCCAGATCTGGCGCTGCCTTTCCGCGCAGAAACAAAAGATATTTTGGAAGCACTTATCAAAACCAATAATAGTTGGCTGTTAAAATATCATCTTGCTTTGATCTGGTGGAGCCGGAATAATACAAACAACGCAAAAACATTATTTACGCAATGCGGCAACGAGCCAGCCTATGCGCCTTTCTATGCAACCAAAGCAAATTTATTCGAAACAGAAGCCGAAACCAACCTGCAAAAAGCGATTGCATTAGACAGCACACAATGGCGTTACACAAAATTGCTTGCAGAATATTATATAAAGAAAAATGCTTACGATAAAGCGCTTGCTTTAGCCGAACCGTTTTATAAACACAATCCCGATAATTATATCATGGGTATGCTCTATGCAAAAACATTACTGTTAAATAAAAAGTATGCAACCGGTGATGCTTTATTAACGCGAATCAATATTATTCCTTTTGAAGGTGCAACCGATGGAAGGGGATTATACCACGAAGCAAAACTGATGCAGGCCATAGAACAACTTGAAAAGAAGCAGTATAAAAAAGCATTGCAATTTGTTGAAGCTGCAAAAATATGGCCAGTGAATTTAGGTGTCGGTAAACCTTACCAGGAAGATATTGATGAACGCCTCGAAGACTGGATCAGTTATCTCTGCTACAGCAAACAGAACAATGAAAAGCTTGCACAGCAACAGTTACAGAAGATCGCAGCATTTACGCCGAAGATTGACAACACGGTACGGAATTTTCTGCCTGCCAATAATTTAATCAGTGCATGGGCACTTGAAAAAATGAATAGGAAAGATGAAGCAGTTCAACTCTTAGATCAATGGAAGCAGAAAGAACCGAATAATAAAATCTTCGTTTGGTGCAAAGAAGTTTTTGAAAACCCGAAGGCCGCCATGAGTGATGATGCATTGAAAAATGAATCCGTTAGAATTATAGCGGAGCTATTAAAACTGCAATAATTTTTTTTGGACAGGCATTGGAATTACTATGAAGCTTTTGTTGTGTCACTCACTTGTACGTTCAGAATTATACTCAGCTTTTCCCTAAGCGAAGATTGATGATTTTATTATTTCTTAAAGCACCCAACAAAGGCGACAGATTTAATAACAGCAAAACCATACTTTAATATTATAATTTGGTAACAAGCACTAATACGCAAGCTGCAAAACCATCACTCGATACTTGCGACAGAAAAAGTGAACTGATATACTAATGAATCGCTATTAAGATCAATTAAAAAGACCGAACCGCACGTACACGGTACCCGTACTCTGTGGAGCTGGTAGCCTCATTGTAGCCCGTACCGAAATTTTCTAACCACGCGTTATTATTATTACCTGCAGTGGAACTCCAATAATACACATTTGCAAAATTGCCCACTATGCTTCGATATTTGCGTAATTGGCTCAATTCATTGCGAGATGGCAAAAACCAATCCGAATAGCCGCTTCTTTTAGATTTTCCACATTCCAGCGCTGCATAACCGAAGTCTGATGTTTTACCTTCTGCGGATATAATTTTACGAGTGTTTGATTTCCCCGAACCTATAAAATTTCTTGTTGCACCTGTTTCAACATGAATGCCATTCCACCATACAAAATATCCTAAATCAACCGTATCAGCTATTAAGCCATGTTCCCGCGCACTGTCCAGGAGATATACAATACCACCCCAAAACGTTCGCCAATATAATGCCCAGAAACTTGCAGTGCATTGTTATCCTGTGTTTGTATACTTATCGACTGTGTGTTGTTATGCAAAGGTTCTTTAGTACAGGAAACAGTTAACATTATAATAGCCGCTAATCCAGTTTTGATTGTTGTTTTCAACGGTTTGATTTTAAGATAATAATATTGTAAAAGTAATCATAATTTTTACTGCTTTAATTTAGAAATAAAAGGCCTCATTCAACGATATTACAGGTGCTCTTAGGAACTCGGCTCAAATTGTTACTTTGATCTGCCTGCATTTTTTTGTGCAAAGGCATCTGCAAGGGCATTCAATGCTTCAGCAGAAAGTGTTTTCTTACCATCATCAATCACAATCCTGTAACGGAAAATTATTGCTTCTCCCATTTTTAATGTAAGGTTTTTAGCAAGCTTCCCATTCGTAAAAATATTTTCTCCCAAAGGGTTTGCAGAGAATAAACCATAACCACGGGCATGCCAGTAAGTTGGGTAATTTGGATTTGATGGATGATCAATAATAACAATACTCACCGAGTCTTTACCCATTTTGCCATACATTTTGCACCAGCGTGCCCTCGTGCTCCATGCACTATCTCCCTGCTTTCCTTCGCTGGTAAGATAGTTGCCATTTGCAATCTTATCTCCGTTGGCTTTTACAATTGTTACATTGCCTTTATCGTCTGTAAATTTTTGTTCTTCTTTCGATGGTATCTGTAATTCATGTGCCACCCTAAAACCCAATAATCCATCTTTAGCATCTTTAAAAAGTACATCAACATCTGCTTTTAAAGTAGTTGCTCTGTCGATGATCCGTTGGTTGCCACTGCCGCTGAATTCAAAGCTGGTAGTTTCTTCCAGCAGCACATCGTTCTTTTGATTTGTCCAGTTGGCATGATAAGCTAGTAAGCCTTCCTCTCCACTTTTAGTTTCCAGTATGCTGTCTGTTTTTATCCAGCCGTATGCGCTTTTTTTCTCTGCCGGAATAGCGAATGAATTGTTCCAGAAATCAAGTCCGTTTACATTTTCAA
>JANXWM010000337.1 GCA_025351145.1 Chitinophagaceae bacterium | reverse complement strand
CAACATAACGCAACGCCGCCGTTGCTGGGAGACTTCGGTAAAAGCTCATTCATCATCCAACCGTACAAGAGTGCAACGCAAGGAACGATGTCATAAAATACTTCAGCCCGGTACAAAAATTATTCCTCCACATACACCCGCTTAACGCGCTGGCTAATGCCTGTAAGAATTTCGTAGGGAATGGTGCCGCAGCTTTTTGCTACATCCTGCACGGCAATATGGCTGCCGAAAATTTCAGCTTCATCGCCTTCCTGCACATTGGGTAAATTGGTAATATCGATCATCGTCATATCCATGCAAACAGAACCAATTACAGGAGCCATCCGGCCATCTATATAAACCTTGCCCACACCATTGCCCAACCTGCGGCTAAAGCCATCTGCATAACCAATGCGTATGGTGGCGATAGTGGAATCACATGTTGTTTTGCCACGGCGGTTATAGCCAATGGTTTCACCTGCTTTTACCGTTCTGATTTGTGCGATTGTTGTTTTAAGTGTAGTTACAGTTTGCAATGAAAGCTGGTGCTCTTTAGCACTCTCAATGCCGTACATGCCAATGCCAAGTCGCACCATATCGTACTGCAAAGAAGTGTTCCTGAATATGGCAGCAGAGTTGGATAAATGCCTGATGAAATTGTAGCCGAGCACTTGCTGTAATTGTGTGCAACATCTTTCAAACACAGTTGCCTGTTGCTGTGTAAATGCATCTTCTGCCGGATCTTCACTTGCCGCAAGATGACTGAAAACAGACTGCACAACAATGTGCTGATTGCTTTGCAATAATTGTATCAACGTGGGCAGATCATGCTCTTCAAAACCGAGACGGTGCATGCCTGTATCTAACTTAATGTGCACAGGATATTTAAGCACGCCCTGCCGTTGTAAAAAGGCATTGAACGCCTTGAAAATATTGTATGAATAGAGTTCAGGTTCAAGGCTGTACTGTACCATTGTTTCGAATGCAGCTTCATCAATGTTCATCACCATGATGGGCAAACTAATACCAGCTTTTCGCAGCTCAACACCTTCATCTGCATACGCAACGGCGAAGTAATCTACCTTATGAAATTGAAGCAGGTTGGCTACTTCAGCGCTTCCGCTACCATAAGCAAAAGCTTTTACCATGGCCATGAGTTTAACACCTTTCTTCAATTCGCCGCGGTATTGATTCAGGTTGTGTGCAATGGCAGTGAGGTTAATTTCCATCAGCGTTTGATGTACTTTCTTTTCAAGCAACTGCATAATTTTCTCAAAGCCAAATATTCTTGCACCTTTCAAAAGGATCACTTCATTTCGAAAATGATTGGCGCTGAAATGTTCAATGAACGAAGCTGTACTGTTGAAGTGTTGTGTTACGGCAATTTTATTTTTTAGTTCATGTTGATGATTGTTCCATTGCTCGCCAACCGTTATTACACGTTCTATTTTTCTTGCCTGCAGCATTTCTGTTGCCTGCAAATAAAGCTCACCATTTTTAGCTGCAGGAATATCAGAAATGATCACTGTTTTTTGTGTTAACTGTTGTTGTTGTACAAGAAAATCAAGTGCGATGGAAAAGGAAGTAATATCAAAACTGTAGCTGTCGTTGATCACTGCACAATTGTTGATGGCATGTATCAGTTGAAGACGCATATCAACTGCCTGCAACTGCCGCATACGCTTTTCAATTTCGTTTAAAGGCACACGCAGGTATAGTAACACGCACACACATGTAATGGCGTTTGAAATCGAGGCGTCATCCGAAAAAGGAATGGTGAACCGTAAAGTTGTATTATCGTAAATCCCCGAAATTGTTGTTTTTTCTTCCTGTTTTTCTATGCCTGTAATTTGAACCTGTGCATCATTATGATTGCCCCAGGTGAACAACTTTTGTTTGGGAAAATCAGCAAGTGCTTCATTGATGGATGCATCATCTGCCGGACAAATAACAACATCTGTATGTGCAAACAGTTTTATTTTTTCTTTTGCTTTCTCAGTTGCGTTTTCAAAATTTTCGCCATGTGCTTCTCCTATGTTGGTAAGCACACCAATGTTTGGCAGAATAATTTTTTCAAGCGATTCCATTTCACCGGGGCGGGAAATACCAGCTTCAAAAATACCCAGCGTACTATCCGCACTCATTTGCCAAACGCCAAGTGCCACACCTATTTGTGAGTTATAACTTCTTGGGCTGCGTACAATGTTGTAATCAGCATTTAATAATTGAAACAGCCATTCTTTCACAATTGTTTTGCCATTGCTTCCGGTAATACCAATTACCGGGTAGCCGAATTGCGAACGGTGATAAGCAGCGATCTTTTGTAAAGCATGCAATGTATTGTCAACAAAAATAAAATTGGCATCGGGCAATTCATTTGCATCATAACCTGTCTTTACAATAAAATTTCTTACACCTCTTTCGTGCACTTCTTTTATAAAAAAAAGCCCGTCCCTTCTTTCTGTTTGCAGTGCAAAAAATAAACTGGTTGATGGAAATGAAATCCGCCTGCTGTCAGTAACAAGATGCTCCACAACTGCATCACCGTTTTGCAATAATGCTGTTGCGTTAAGTATTTCAGCGATATGTTGAATGCTGTATGACAAGTTTTTGATTTGATGATTTAATAATGAGCTGATTATTTATTTTTTAAGTCTTAAATTTTTTATGAAACATGCTTAAGTATTTCATGGCATCGCCTCTTGTGTCACTCTCTTGTACTTTTAGTTTTCATGGCGACTATGCATTCGCATCAATTTTTAATAATTAATACAAACAGTTTCTTGGTTCATCATCAAAATTAATAAGGAGAGCTGTCTGCTTCCTGTTCCGCGGGTTCACCTTTCTTTTTCATAAAAATAGAATAGAAAATAGAACCTGAAATACAAATCAATATTACACCAAGCGAAATAAATACCTGTATGTCCTTCTCAATCCATTCACTTATCCAGTGTTCGCCCAGCATTTTTAACCCAATAAATACCAGCACAATTGCAATGCCCTGCTGCAGGTAATCGAATTTACTTACAGCACCACGCAGTAAAAAGAACAGTGAACGCAGGCCCAATACAGCAAAAATATTGGAAGTATAAATAACCATCTTATCCCTGGAAATACCCATTACTGCCGGAATAGAATCTAATGCAAAAACAAGATCAATTGAAGCCAGTAAAACAACCACGACGAATAAAGAAGTATAAATGGGTTTGCCATTCTCCCTCATAACATATTTTCCATCGCCATCATGCGATGCGAGGGGTAAATATTTTTTAAGAAAACGATACACTTTTGTTTCATGCGGGTCAAACTCTTCATCCTCGGTGGATACAAACATTTTGTAGCCTGTATACACAAGAAAAGCACCGAATATATACAACACCCATTCTGCTTTTGCCACAACTGCAACACCCACTGTAATGAAAAGTACCCTTAAAATTATGGCCATTAAAATACCAATGAGCAACACACGGGAGTAGTATTTTTCTTTTACGGCAAAGGCATTGAAGATAAGTATGAACACAAAGATGTTATCGATGCTCAGGCTCCATTCCATAAGGTAAGCACTTAAATATTCCAGCGCTGGTTTTTGCCCCTGCTCAACCCACATAAAGACAAAAAAAACAAGTGCAAGTGCTACCCAAAAAAATGTTTGCAGCAACGCCTGTTTAATGGTGATCTTCTTGTTTTTTTTGCTGAGTAAACCAAGATCAAAAACCAATGCAAGTGTAAGCACAATACCGAAAACAAGATATACCAACTGATCTGTCATTCTAATGTTTTAGCAACTTTATTAAGTTATTGTTTGTGAGCCTGAAGCCGAAATATGTTCCAAAGTACAAGTGTGCGACGCAAGGAACGATTTATAGAATTACTGTTGCCCGGTTCATAAAATTCTTTATCAGCAATTTTTATGCAGCATATTTTTGTTTGCGCCTCCACTGGTATAATGCGCCGAACAGCAATATTACAACTACCGGAACCACTATGTTGATGAACTGCCAGGTACTGCGTTGTACTTCTACCTTTTTCTTGTCGAGCAGCCGCAAAGTAAAGTCCTTGTTGCGTGACTGAAATATGCCGTTATTGCTTACAAGATAGTCAACGCAATTGAGAAAAAATTCGCGGTTGGCAAAACGGTAATCTTCAAAAGGAACCTGGCCCATTGGCAGCGGGCCGGTGGTAGCTGTAACAGCATTTGTTACGATATCGGCATCGCTCATTACAATTTGCTTCGATGCTTTAGAAGCCTTTCCCGCAAAGGGTTTGCCCGTAGCATTGGCAACAGAATCCTGTACCTGTTTTGTTAAACGGTTTGCAAACAATGAAGTAAAATTTCCTTCGAGCAACACAGCCACCGGAACATAACTTTTATTGAATGATCTCATGTCATCTTCAGTTTTTACACTATTTAAACTGATCATTGCAGGCGTTGTTAAACTGCGGCTGTTGGTATCGCTTGCAAGTAAAATTGTTTTCTGTATGCCGGGTGCTTCCACGGTATCAATGCTTGATGGAAAGATGGGTAAAACGCGGTCAAGATTTTTTGAAATGGGATTATTATTTGTAGCAGTAAGAAATGGATAATAGGGCCAGGGCATGCGCTGCATAATGGGGCTTCCGTCTGGGTTGTGACCTACAACCAAAGGTATTTTTGAACAGTTTAAATCCTGTAGTAAATCGCCGTTGATACGAACACCGTATTTAAAAAGTATATCATCAATATTCAGGTTACGGTCGTAAGCAACAAAGTCGTTTTGACTGCGCATTAAACTGTCGAGTTCTGCATACAATTTATCAACACACCAGATAATTTTGCCGCCGTTCATTACATACTGGTCAATTTTTAATTTGTCTTCATCTGTAAATGGCTGCGTTGGTTTTACGATAAGGAGTGCATCAATTTGATCAGGATTTGGATAGCCTTGTTTAATATCAAAGATGGCTAACCGGTAATCATCCTGCAGGCTTGTACCAAGATCGTTTACGCGGAAATCCCGTACAGGCATTGGTTCTCCGTTACCTGTTGCATAAGCAATAACAGGCACATAAGTGCGGGTAAGTTTATCAATGGCATTGGCAAATTTAAATTCGAGCAAAGCCTCTGCTGCATTAAGCGTAGCCTCTTTATCTTCCTGCGGAACATCTGTTACCACATTGAAATTTTTAAATATTTTACGGCTGCTGCGCAAGTCAATCGCAAAAGGTTTACGATCTTTATAATTTACAATTGCTGCAGGTATAATCAGTTGTTTGGTAGCTTTTTCCTGCGTTTCGGAAACATCCTGTGTTTGATCGAATACAACTCCCAACTGCGCAAGGCTGTCGTAGAGTTGTGCTTTTAAACTGTCGTTCAAACCTTCGCCGGGCTTTTCGAAACTTACCTGGATTTTGTTACCGCTCAGGTCACGAAATTCGCTGAGAATATCCTGTGTGGCTATGTTTAGTTTTTTATAATCTGCTGGTAAATCGCCGGTTAAAAAAATATGAATGGTTACTGTAGAATCAAGATTGTGCAGAAGTGTTTTTGTTGGTTGTGTAAGGCTGAAACGTTTTTCGGCAGTAAGGTCAGCACTGTAGCGGAAGAATGTTGAAACATAAGTGACCGCAGGGAAGAGCAACAGCACAATTACCCACCAGTATTTATGTTTCAGTATTTTATTTATTGCATTCATTTTTATGTAAGTGCTTATATATTTTATGAACCAGGTAAAAGAATTTGATGATTTGCTGATTTGATAGTTTGGTGATGTGTTTAAGTAATAGATTATCAAATTGACCCATCATCAAATCATCAAATCAGCATCCTTGCGTTGCACTCTTGTACTGAAGAATAGCTATGAGCTTTTGGCTGCGCATTATACGCCCTTGTATTTTTGCTTACAGCTTATGGCATGCAGCCTGCAGCTGAATAATGTTATGAACGTACAAGAGTGCGACGCAAGCGAAGCTTCATAGAACTACTGCTGCCTGGCTCAAAAATGCCTTTTATCTTTTCGCTACATTTCGTTGTGTGATGAGTAAAAAAATAAAGATCACGCCAAGGAAATAAATAATATCCCGTACATCTATTACGCCTTTGCTGATGCTGTTGTAATGAAATTTTATGCCGAGCATTTCTATATAATAATCCATGCCCGAAGCGAATACGGGCAACTTGCTTACCGCTTCGAAACCTGTGTATAATAAGAAACAAAGAAATGCACCGCCAATAAATGCCACAACGGTATTATTTGTAAAACTGCTTGTGCAAATACCCACCGAAGTAAATACCGCACCGAGCATTAGCAAGCCTGTATAACTGCCGATGGTGCTGCCAACATCGAGGCCGCCCACGGCACTTAAAGCCTGTATTGAAATGGCATAAGTGATGGTTGGTATTAATGCGAGTAACACGATCAATAACGCGCCGAAAAATTTACCCCAAACAATTTGTGCCGGGCTTAAAGGCATTGTTTTCAACAGTTCGAATGTGCCGCTTTTGTATTCATCTGCAATGCTGCGCATAGTAATGGTTGGAATAAGAAACAGTAAGATCCAGGGAGCTACATCGAAGAAACCGTTTAAAGAAGCATAGCCAAAATCGAGTAAACTTGTATCGGGGAAAACGAAAAGTAACAGTCCGTTAAGCAACAGAAAAACAACAAGTGCAATATAACCGGTAAGGCTGCTGAAAAACTGGCGCCATTCTTTTGTGCAGATCATCCACATAAGTTTCAAAACTATGTGAAATAACTATTATAAGAAAGGTTGATTGAGAATGGATGTAAAACTTATAGAAGTTTTAGGATATGGTGCGCCATTAAAAATAAAAAGCCGAAGCTTTTAAACTCCGGCCTCTTAATTTTTATTCACTCACTAACTAAACTGCGAAACTTTCACCACAACCGCAACTGCGGCTGGCATTTGGGTTATTAAAATAAAACCCTTTGCCATTCAATCCATCGGAAAATTCAAGTTCTGTATTTACGAGGTACAAGAAACTTTTAAGATCTGTAACTATCTTGAGTCCGTTATCTTCAAATACCTGATCCATTGGTTTTACTTCGTTATCAAAGTCGAGCTTGTAACTTAATCCACTGCACCCACCACCAACAACGCCTACCCTTAAAAAATAGGAAGAATCGTTGGCAACTCCGGCTTCGTCCATCAGTTTAATTACTTTGGCTTTTGCCTTATCACTTACATATATTGAATTATCTGTTGCTACCATATACAATTTGATGATTTGGTGATTTGATAATGAGCTTATTAAGTTTCATTATCGCACAAACTAGTTGCTCACCAAATAGATTAATGAATTCTTTCTTCAAAAACCAGTTGATTCATTCCCTGCTTTACACGGTAATCGTTGATAGCTGCTTTAATGGCATCTTCTGCGAGTACAGAGCAATGGATTTTAACCGGAGGAAGATTAAGTTCTTCTACGATTTCCATGTTATCGATCTTCAAAGCATCCTCAACAGATTTGCCTTTAAGCCATTCTGTTGCGAGTGATGAAGATGCAATGGCAGAACCGCAGCCAAATGTTTTGAATTTGGCATCCTTAATAACACCGGTTGCTTCATCTACTTCAATCTGCAGGCGCATTACGTCGCCGCATTCTGGTGCGCCAACAAGACCGGTGCCTACATTCTTGCTGCTCTTATCAAGCGTGCCAACATTCTGCGGGTTGGTATAGTGATCGAGTACTTTTTCTGAATATGCCATAATGATTTACGATTTTAAAATTGTGATGTACGATTTGTTTTTTGCTCAGTGTTGTTCCGGACCCCGCCTTAGCGGGGCAAGCTGTACAAGAGTGCGACGCAACGAAAGCTTAATATTTATTCAACTGCCTGGTAAATAAAAAATGATTTAAAATTATTGGCCAGCTGCTATTCTAATGATGCGCCCACTCAATTGCGTTAATATCAACACCTTCTTTGAACATTTCCCATAAAGGACTCATTTCTCTGAGTTTATTTACAGTATTGGTGATTTGTTCAATGGTATAATCTATTTGCTCTTCTGTTGTAAAACGGCTTAAACCAAAACGCAGCGAACTGTGTGCCAAATCATCGCCCAGGCCTAATGCTTTTAAAACATAGCTCGGTTCAAGTGAAGCGGAAGTACATGCTGAGCCTGAGGAAACAGCGATGTTTTTATTAAAGCCCATCATTAAACCTTCGCCTTCTACATATTTGAAAGAGATATTACAAACATGCGGCAGGCGGTGTTCTTTATTTCCATTCAAATAACTTTCTTCTATTTTGAGTAATTCTGTTTCTAATTTATCTCTTAAGGCTTTGATGTGTGCTGTATCTTTCTCCATATCAAGGCGGCATATTTCGCAGGCTTTGCCAAAACCAACAATACCCGGTACGTTTAAAGTGCCGCTGCGCATACCGCGTTCGTGGCCGCCACCATCCATTTGAGCGGTTACTTTAACACGTGGGTTTTTGCGACGAACATAAAGAGCACCTACGCCTTTTGGGCCATACATTTTATGCCCTGTGAAAGCCATAATATCTATACCATCTTTTTGTACATCTACGGGAATTTTACCAACAGCCTGGGTACCATCTGTAAAAAATAGTACACCATGTTTTTTTGCAAGTGTGCTTATTTCTTTTACCGGCTGAATTACGCCAATCTCATTATTCGCATACATGATCGCTATAAGAATGGTGGTTGGTTTTATCGCTGCTTCCAGCTCTTTTAAATCAATCAAACCATCCTCCTGCACTTCGAGGTAAGTTACTTCGCCACCCAGTTTTTCAATGTGTTTGCAGGTATCTAATACTGCTTTATGCTCTGTAGTACATGTGATAATATGGTTTCCTTTGCCTGCATACATTTCATAAACCCCTTTAATACCAAGGTTGTCACCTTCTGTTGCACCGCTAGTGAAAATGATTTCTTTGGGGTCTGCACCAATCAGTTTTGCCACCTGTTCACGTGCATAATCTACAGCTTCTTCGGCTTCCCAGCCAAATGGGTGATTGCGGCTGGCAGCATTGCCAAAATGTTCAACAAAGTAGGGTATCATTGCGTCCAGCACCCTTTGATCCATTGGCGTAGTTGCATTATTATCCAGATATACCGGGAGCTTCAACATAAAATTATCTTTTTTAGAATAACACAAATTTAGGTCAAATGGTTTTACATTAGCTGTTAACAACGACCAGCAAATATCTATTTCCATATATCGAAAACAAGGCAACATGCAAAAAATTGAACATATCGGCATTGCCGTAAAAGACTTATCAGCTTCTATTCCGTTGTTCGAAAAACTGCTCAATACTGCATGTTACAAAACAGAAATAGTTGAAAGTGAGAAAGTAAAAACAGCCTTTTTTGAATCCGGGGAAAGTAAGGTTGAATTACTCGAAAGCATGAATGACGATGGGGTAATCGCCAGGTATATTGAGAAAAAAGGGGAAGGGATGCATCATATTGCATTTGCCGTGGAAAACATTGAGGCGGAGATGCAACGCTTATCAGGAGAGGGTTTCCAATTGCTCAATACAACTCCTAAAATTGGTGCGGATAATAAATTGGTTTGTTTTCTTCATCCAAAAAACACGAATGGCGTTTTAATCGAACTCTGCCAGGAAATTGAAAACTAAATACTTTTTTGAACCGGGGTAAAGAATATGAATGAAGCTTTACTTGCGTCGCACTCTTATACTTTCTAAACTTTATTGAACTTTTACCAAAGCGAAGAGCATCAGCAGCTAGTGCAACTAATGGTTACACGTAAAAAATAAGATGGCACAAATGCCAATAAAAAGAATGCTGCCAAATAATACGATTTTTTTCTTTACCTGGAAATCAAATTGCGGGTCGCTCATGGCTTATTCAATAATGAATTTACTTTTACTTTCTATATCGGTGTGCTTATCAAATATAAAATCTACGAATTTTGCTTCGCCTGCTTTAGCTTTTACACCTTGTTTTATCCGCCCATATTCCAAACCCTTACTGTCTATAATTTTTATGGAAATATCCTGTTTAAAGTCAGTTGTAAAAATCAGGTAAAGTGATAAAATATTATCACTTGCTTCTGAGGAGCTGGCTATTTTGAATTTACCAGTTTTAATTCCCTTTGCAACAAGCGTTGGCGACAACTGAATTTCCCAACCCAAAGATTTATCAACACCTTCCGTTACACCCTTTGCAAATTCAGTTGTTGATTGCCCTACTGTTTCACCAGCCTTGCTGATAGCATCTTTTGCTTTTTCTTTTGCATTGTTGCAACCGGAAATAAAAAATACAATTACCAGAAAGTATTTATACATGGAATAATAATTTTAGTAAAGTTATACAGCAAGATGAATTATGCTCAATTAAAAGATGAACTTTGAAGTGAGTGACACAACAGGCGATGCTATGAAAAAACAAAAGCTGGTCAACAAAAATTACAGCCCTAGCTTTTCTATTGCCAATTGTGCGGCAACCTGGCTGGCATCTTTTTTATTAAAACCTTTACCTTCTGCAAGTACTTCACCATCAAGAACTGCCGCAATGGTAAATACCCTGCGGCCATTTTCCAGTTTTTCGCGTATGGTTTCAAAGTTGAGTATTTTGCCATTTTTGCTCGCCCAGCCGATCAATTTATTTTTAAGATTGATATCTATAAGTTCAAGGTCATCTACATATAAATGCGGTATGATAATTCTTTTTTGAACCCAAACCTGGGTTTTTTTATAGCCTTTGTCAAGATAAACCGCACCTACAACAGCTTCCAGCGTATTACCAAATATCTGGCTTGTTTTAAGGGCATTATCAAACTTGTTAAACATGGTGATCTTCTTGAAACCCATTTTGAGCGCCACATCGTTTAACTGCTGGCGGTTTACCATTTTGCTGCGCATTTCGGTAAGAAAACCTTCGCCTTTATATGGGTAGCGTTTAAAAAGATAATCGGCTATAATACCGCTGAGTACCGCATCGCCAAGGTATTCAAGCCTTTCATTGTTTTCATCTGCGCCTTCTTTTACAGACCGATGGCTTAGCGCTGTTTGATATAACTGCGTGTTGCCGGGCTTTATACCCAGCACATTTTCTACTTGTTTTGCAAATGAAGGTTTCGCGGAGGATTGTAAAATTTTTCTTATAAAATTCACAGCGGTTAAGCTACGTATTTTTTTACAATTACGCAGGCATTGTGGCCACCAAAACCGAAAGTGTTGCTAAGCGCAGCACGCACCAATCGTTTCTCGGCCTTGTTAAAAGTGAAATTTAATTTTGAGTCTATTTCGGGATCATCAGTGAAGTGATTAATAGTTGGCGGAACAATATCATGCACTACACTTTGAATACAGGCAATTGCTTCAATGGCTCCTGCTGCTCCCAAAGTATGGCCAGTCATTGATTTGGTAGAACTGATGTTGAGTTTATAAGCATGCTCACCAAAAACACCGGTAATAGCTTTTACTTCTGCACCATCTCCCAATGGTGTAGAAGTTCCGTGGGTATTAATATAGTCAATGTCTTCAGGCTGCATTTCTGCGTCTTCCAAAGCGGCTTTCATTACGTTAAGCGCTCCAAGACCATCTGGGTGTGGCGCTGTAATGTGGTAAGCATCAGCAGTTGCACCGGTACCAACAACCTCGCAATAAATTCTTGCACCTCTTGCAAGTGCACTTTTCAATGTTTCCATTACCAGGATGCCGCAGGCTTCTCCCATCACAAAACCATCCCTGTCTTTATCATAGGGGCGGCTGGCAGTTTTAGGATCATCATTACGTTCACTTAATGCTTTCATGGAAACAAAGCCAGCCATACCGGCTTCATTTATGGTGGATTCGCTTCCCCCTGCAAGTAGAATGTCAGCCTTATTAAGTCTAAGCAGATTGTAAGCTTCCATAATAGCAGTTGTTCCCGTAGCGCAGGCGCTCATTACCGCAAAGTTTGGTCCGCGAAGATTATGCCTGATTGAAATTTGACCCGCAGCAATATCGCAGATCATTTTTGGGATAAAGAAAGGAGTAAAGCGGGGGGTACCATCACCACGGGCAAAGTCCATTACTTCCTGTTGAAACGTTTGAACACCACCTATACCGCTGCCCACAATAACCCCAACCCTGTCTGGATTAATATTGTCTTTGTTCAGGCCGGCATCTATCATAGCCATGTCGCTGGCTACAATACCAAACTGAACAAAGCGGTCCATTTTGCGGGCCTCTTTACGGTCAATAAATTGTGTAACATCAAAGCCCTTTACCTCGCAGGCAATCCTTGTTTTAAATTTGGATGCATCGTATAAAGTAATATGATCAGCACCGGAAACACCATTAATCAGGCTATTCCAGTAATCATTAAGATTATTTCCTATTGGCGAAATAACCCCCATTCCTGTTACAACTACTCTATTTAACTCCATAATGGCAATACCTTAGGTTCAAGAAATAAAATCCGCCAACGGTAACAAAAAGCTACTGCGGGCGGATTATTACAAAGTATTATTAACGCTATATCCTTTATTTAGCGTGTTCTTCAAGGTAAGTCACGGCCTGACCAACTGTAGTAATAGTTTCAGCCTGCTCATCAGGAATAGAAATATTGAATTCTTTCTCAAATTCCATTATTAACTCTACTGTATCCAGTGAATCAGCTCCTAAATCATTGGTAAAAGAAGCCTCGTTTGTTACTTCTGCTTCGTCTACTCCCAGTTTATCCACAATGATTTTCTTTACTCTTGTTGCGATGTCTGACATTTTTTTTGTTTTTGTTACGGGTGCAAAAATATAATTTTTGGACAATTAGCAATGACTTAGTTTCTTTTTGTTTTTAGAAGACACGAAATAGTGCATTTTATTCGTTGCTATTCTGCTCAATTAATAAGCTTTCCAGAATGTTGAATCTTTGTAACTGCAGTGTAATACAAGCTATTAATCATTATCCTTGAATCCAATGCCCGGGTTAAAACTCTTTTGAAATTGAAACTTGGTTTAGGCACTTTATCCATATTTATAGTCATCTTTTCTTGTAATTACCGGTTCAAGGTTCATCTTTTATGGGGCGTGGGGCCTCAACTGTTAAAGAAACCTGATCAATAACTTTATCCTTTTCAGTAAATGCTTTTTTGGGCAATACTTTACTTTTAGCAATTGTAATATTGCAATAGATTTTTTTATAATCGATTTTATGAAGTTACCAATTTACAAAGCAGACGCATTTACCAATAAACTTTTCGGCGGAAACCCTGCGGCAGTGTGCCCACTCGAAGAATGGCTGCCTGATGAACTGATGCAGCAGCTTGCTGTAGAAAATAATTTATCCGAAACTGTATTCTTCGTTAAGGAAGGCGATCATTACCACATCCGCTGGTTTACGCCGGGCACAGAAGTTAAATTGTGCGGCCATGCAACCCTGGCAAGTGCCCATATTTTTTATACTGAATTAGGCTATACCAACAATACCATACTTTTCAACTCATTAAGTGGCATGCTTAAAGTAACAAGAAAAGAAGAAGGCAAATACATGCTCGATTTTCCCAGTAATCCTCCGCAGGCAATTGATGAAGTTCCAAATGGCATGTTTGAAGGACTTGGAGTTTCACCTGCTCCTGTATTTAAAACTTCTTTTGATTATATGGTAGTGTTACCATCGCAAAAAGATGTTGAAGCACTTTCACCAGATTTTAAAACACTGGCAACGGTGAAGGCCCGTGGCGTAATTGTCACCGCAAAAGGCGATGAAGCTGATTTTGTATCCCGTTGTTTTTATCCGCAGAGCGGTATTGACGAAGATCCTGTTACCGGTTCTGCGCATACTATTATGGTTCCTTACTGGGCAAAAGAATTAAATAAAACCAGCATGAAAGCCATACAGCTTTCTAAAAGAAAAGGCTATCTTGATGTTGAGCTTGCCGGCGACAGGGTGCTGATGAGCGGCAATGTGGTAACTTATATGAAAGGCGAATATTTTATTTAAATACATGCTGTACAAACTGGCGGTTCTTAAATAGAATAATTATTGGCCAATCTGCATTACTGCTATCATCGCCTGTTGCGTCGCACTCTTGTACGTTCAGAACTATATTCAGCACGGTGCGATCAGGTTTACAAAAACAAACAGGCTGTAAAGAAAGTATCGGCTTAAGCAACAATGCCATTCAGGTTTTAATAAGCGGGTAAGCATTAATATACCAGTCGGGAAAAGTTCAAACATATTCCTAAAGTACAAGAGTGCGACGCAAGGAACGATCAATAGTAATTCAAAAAGACGGGCAACAAAAATTTATGCAGCAAGGGAATCAACTGATAATATATACTGACGGTGCGGCACGCGGAAACCCCGGCCCGGGCGGTTATGGTGCCATTTTAATGTGGGGCGACAAACGTAAAGAACTCTCCGCAGGTTACCGGCATACCACCAACAACAGGATGGAATTAATGGCAGTAATTGTGGCGCTTGAATCGCTCACTAAAAAAAATATTCCGCTTACGGTTTATACTGACAGTAAGTACATCGTTGACAGCGTGGAGAAAAAGTGGCTCGATAACTGGGTGCGTACCGACTTTAAAGGTGGCAAAAAAAATAAAGACCTCTGGCTGCGTTACAACAAGCTGGCGAAAGAATACTCAGTAAAATTCAAGTGGGTAAAAGGACATGCTGAAAACACTTTCAACAACCGTTGCGATGAACTGGCAACGGAGGCTGCCGATGGCAAAGAACATTTGATTGATGACTGGTACGAAAAAGAAGAAGGAAAATTGCTATAAAAAAACCGGGGCATTCCCCGGTTTTTTTTTGAGTTTTACCCCGCTGCTTGTAGAGCAAATTTGCCCTTTACAATCCACTGGTATAATGTTGCAAAAGCAGGAAGAAAAATGATGGTGGAAATTACGCTGTTCCTGTAAAAAGGAATCCCTGCGCGGTAACATTCCATTAAGCCGTTTAAGTCTTTTGTATAACCCATAATGCTTGCCTGCGTAGCCCAAACGATGTAATTAGATATAAGAAAAAATAAAGCCGGCCCAAGAACAGATGCTGCAACCATACCGGCAAGTTTACCTTTACGTAAAAGCATACCAACGCCTGCAAGGGCAGCTATCAAGGTATAATTGATCCACTGGCCCTGGTAAAAACCTTGAAACGGGAAAAGATTAGCCATGTATAAAAGCTGGATCAACACATCACTGGCAAACAAAGCGATTAATGGAAGTAAGAATATTTTTTTAGTGTCTTTCTCAGCAAAGCCTGCAAACAATGCTACTGCAAGTGCCGCAGAAAACCCACTAAGATTAATTTGCGGGGCACATATAACTTTAACGGTGGTTGTAATGGCTATAATAACAAAAAGAAAAATGATTGTTTGCTTATTATCTTTCATATTAAAATTTATTCGTGGCGGCAAAAATAGCGCATAATTAGTTTGGCACAAAAGCTTTATATGCCAGCATATTGGTCGCAGCTGAAATTTGGTAAGCTTCTCCCGGCAAAATACCGGCGGCTTCGCCCTTCTTTAATGCTAAATCATTGGATCCATTTAATTGAAGTTCTCCTTCAATTAGTACGATTATTTCAAAAGAAGATGCACTGCCATTGCAGCTTTGGCCTGCAGCCAGCTCAATCTTACTAATTCCAAAATCTTCTGCAGGGCAGGGATAATTTTTTTCGCCATTACCCAGGTCTTCGCCTTTCATAATATTGGGAACAATGCCTTCGAAGCTGGTATGTTTTATTAATTCCGGAATATCAATATGCTTGGGCGTTAAGCCGCCACGAAGCACATTGTCGCTGTTTGCCATAAGCTCCATTGTTTGCCCTTCCAAGTAAGCATGGGGTATGCCTGCCCCCTGAAAAACAGCTTCACCGGGAAGTACTTTTACAATATTGAAAAAGTAAATAGAGAAAATGCCACGATCAATATTTCCAGTGTTTGCAGGGTCTTCAAACAGTTTGGCTGCCCACCAGCCAGGTTCTGTTTTAATTAACTCATTATTTTTTTTACGTTCAATTTCTCTTAAAATCAAAGACATTACGAGTTTATTCAATTCATCCTGTGGCATTTCCATTACATACCGGTATAATCCTTTATAACCTTCATTTTCAAAAATGCTGATAAAGCCATTGAATTCGGGAACAGACTCTAAAACCTTTTTCAAGAGACTCTCTTCAAGAAAACCATGCAGCAGCCAAAACTCGCTAAGTGCAACTAAAACTTCTGGCTTATGGTTTTTGTCTTTATAGTTCCTGTTGGGTGCATTGGCAGGTATACCTGCAGCTTCTTCGGCTGCAAATCCTTTCTCAGCTTCGGCTTTAGAAGGGTGCACCTGTATCGAAAGCATGTCTTTTACATCCTGAACTTTAAAAAGATAAGGCAGTTCGGCAAATTGCTTCTGTACTTTTTCTCCTAAAAAACGGGAAGCGTTTTTATTAATACAATCATTTAATAAAATGTCGCCTTCGCTTGTTTCTAAAACAGATGGTGCCAGTGGATGGGCACCCATCCAGTATTCTGCATAAGGTTTATGTTCTGCATTTTCAACGCCGATCAGGTGCGGTATAAATTTATAACCGCCCCAAACATAGTGCATCACTTTGCCCTTTAATTTAAAAATTTTATCTTGTAACATGTTTTGTTTTTTAGTAGCAGTCTGCAATATTACGCTGTTATTTTTTCTATATGCAGTGTGATTAGCAAGGTATAAAAATCCAGTAAAAAAATATTTTATGGGCAATAATTATAATAAGGAAATCGGCAACAAGGGCGAAGAAATGGCTGCACTTTATTTGGTGAAACAGGGCTATACACTGTTAGAACGCAACTGGCGGTTTAAACATTGGGAGGTGGATATTATTGCCAGTAAAGGAAACCGCCTGCATTTTTTTGAAGTAAAAACACGAACTTCCAACAAGTTTGGAAACCCCGAAGAAAGCATTGGCCGTGAAAAAATGAATAACCTTAAAAATGCTGCCGAAGAATACCAGTA
>JANXWM010000286.1 GCA_025351145.1 Chitinophagaceae bacterium | reverse complement strand
TACAAAATTACATCTGGGTAGTTTTATATGTACCCGTCAGCGGTTTTTATGGCAGCATCGTTGCGTCGCACTCTTGTACGTTCAGGTTATGAATGATCTTTTCCCGAAGCGCAGATTAAAGCGTATTGTTTTTCTTTAAGTAAACCGGATAGATGAATCAGCAACAGTTTTGCTCCGCAGCCTGAAGCTGAATAAAGCTATTTAGTACAAGAGTGCGACGCAACGATGCTGCCATAAAAACCGCTGACGGGTACATATAAAACTACCCAGATGTAATTTTGTACACAACACTTTTAGCACCTGCCTTTTCATTGATTATGCCCATTACATACATCTCATTATTTTCATCGTGGCCGTAACTAAAAATGATGAAGGGATCAGCAGGCGGGTTAACTATTTTAAGGGGTTTGCGTATCCACTGGCCATCTGCATTTTTTGCGGCGCAAAATAAGCCGCCGCTAAAATCTGCAAACACATACTGGCCGGTTAGCTGCGGTATATTTTTGCCATGATAAATATTGCCGCCAACAATACAAATACCAACTGTGCGCGGATATGTATTTACAGGGAGTTTAAATTTAGAAGTATCTTCTGTAGTGGGTTTATCGTGCAGACTGTCGCCTTCTTTTATGGGCCAGCCATAGTTGCCGCCTTTTTCTATAATATCCAATTCTTCATCCTTTTTATCTCCCACATCTCCGCCCAGCAACAACTGCGATTCAGGGTCAAAAGAAAAGCGCCACAACCTTCTAAAACCATAGGCCCATATTTCGGGCTTTGCATCTTTTACGCCAACGAAAGGGTTATCGGCAGGGATGCCGTAGGGCGTTTGGTTAACATCAATACGCAGCAGTTTGCCCATATATGAATCCAGGTGCTGGGCGTGCCTTACCGGAACTTTCGATTCATCATTATCGCCAACCGAGATGTACAAATAACCATCGGGGCCAAAAGCAAGGTTGCAGGCATCGTGAGATAATTCATGACCATCTATTTCCAGTACTTTCCGCTCTGAGCTAAGGTCTGCCATATCAGGGTTATCGCTGCTTACTTTAAATTCGGCAATCATAAGGTTACAGGGTTCCGCAGTATCTTTTGCCGGGGCATGATAGTAAATATAAAACTTTCCGTTGGTTGCAAACTGCGGGTGAAAAGCAATACTCAGCATGGCTTTAACGGAAGGCGTTGTATCTTTTTGCTCAAGCCTGCTGCTGATATCAATAAAAGGTTTGGGCAATACTTTGCCGTTTTTTACAATCCATATTTTGCCGCCAAGATCGCCTATAAATAAACGGTGCGTGGTATCCGGTGCAGCTTTCATATCTACCGGCTTGCTTATCTCGCTGGTAAGCAGTTCAAATTTTACAGCAACCGTATCTGTGGCTGCGGAATCGTTTAAATTTTGTTTCGATGAATCACCTGAATTGCAGGAAAAAAGACTTATACAGAGTAACGCTAAAACAAAGAGTACATGGGGCAATCTCATATAAAGGGTATTAAATTGAAAAATAAACTAAAATAATTAAATCAATATTTTTTATTGAAAGTCTATTTGCCAGGGAATTTGGAATGCATGGCATTGTCCCTTGTGTCACTCACTTGTACGTTCGGAAATTTATTGGGTTTTTACCGCAGCGTAGATTTACGATTGTTAACTGGCTCCGGTATATTTTTTAAAGTTATCCAGGGTAGCCTGCCAGACGCTTTTTTAAAATTCAAACGACAATTTTTTTTCTTTATCTTATTCTAATAATATCATTGGCCACCTTTGGAAATTTTGTAAAAATTTGCTCATCATGACCGGGGATTATAAAATCAATCTTCGATGCCAGTGTCTTCATTCTTTTCATTGCTGCAACATAGCCCTGTGCATCAAAAGTGCCATAAGGCGGGGCTGGCAGCATTTTCTCAAGGTTATAATAAACCCATATATTATCTGAGGCAATTATAATTTTATCATCACCACTCTGTACCTGCACGTACTGCGAATTATAAGTATGCCTTGAACCTGTAAATACTTTTATTCCGGGAATAATTTCCTTGTCATCACCATCCACCATGGTAACCCTTCCGGAAGCATTCATGTCCACCAGTTGAATAACATCTCTTTTGGCAAAGCCTCCATGATTCCCATCTTTTTGCCATGCGCTTCCCACGAAATAGTTGTAGTCTTCTTTTTGAATCCAGATATGCGCATTGGGAAATAAACCAATACCGTCAATATGGTCCCAATGGGGATGCGTTAAAATAATATCAGTAATGTCAGTTGCCTTTAACCCTGTTTGCAAAAGAATTGAATCGGGCCTCGTGTATTGAACCAGGCCAAAGTCTTTCACCTCCTGCAGGTCTTTAAGGCAACCTGCATCCACAAGGATGTTTTTACCCTTGTTGTCCTTTATCAGCCAAAACAAAAAAATGATGCCAACACTATCCTTATCCGGGCCATTAAAAACCCATTGAGAAATGGGTGTAGGGTGCTCAAGTTTCGCGTATTTTAACGCATATACTTCGTAGCCGGTATTCTTTTGTGCAAATGCACACATGCAGCTTGTAAAGACCGCTAATAAAGCGAAAGTGATCGTTTTCATGAGTTGAAATTTTATTGCCCGGGTACATAAATAAAATCCAAAACTAAGCTAATGAATAAAAGTTAGTTTAAAATTTTACCGGGCAAAAAAAGGGGGCACTTATTTTAGTGAACGGGTTTTTCCAGCATCATAAATTCAAGCGGCTGCAAATGTTTGCCCGATTCGTCATCTTCTGCAAAGGGTTTTCTTTCGCCGGTATCTTTATAGCCGTGGCGTTTATACCATTCAATCAATTCGCTGCGCACAGAAATTACCGACATATAAATAGCACTGCATTGCAAATAGCTGCAGTATTCTTCGGATGCCTGCAACAGTTGCTTTCCAATACCTGCGCCCTGCATTTGAGGGGATACACTAAACATACCAAGGTACATTTTATTACCATGCTGCTGAAGGTTTACACAACCAATAACCTGCTGTGCTTCATTGATGTATTTTAAAAATACACTGCCTGGTTTAGCCAT
The DNA here is from genome assembly GCA_025351145.1 of Chitinophagaceae bacterium. GTDB lineage: Bacteria > Bacteroidota > Bacteroidia > Chitinophagales > Chitinophagaceae > Limnovirga. The sequence goes on along the minus strand of JANXWM010000286.1, from coordinate 1,753 downwards.
TATCTGCTGTATTGTATTTTCATTTGCACGGGTATCGCCGGCAATAAGGTTTACTTCTGTTGTCCAGCCCTGTTTCGAGCTTTCTCCGCGGTAGGCACTGTTGAGTAAATTTTTAATTTGCCCAATATCTTCAGTTGTTGCAATAGAAATATCCGGGTTCAAAAATGTATGCATCATAACAACAAAAATAAAATAAGAAAACAGAATACAATAAACCATTTGTATGTTGTTTGCACCATAGTATTGAAATATAATGGGCCAATCTTTAGAACATGCATTAAGCTTTCGTTGCGTCGCACTCTTGTACGCTTGGATTATGTATGGGCTTTTACCGCAGCGAAGACCGGCGCAGTATGATGATGCAAAAAAAATAAACTGATGCACAACGCTGAAGCGTATTACCGAACGTACAAGTGAGTGACACAACCGAAGCTCAATAGCAGCAATGCAGCTAAGTTCAAAATAAGTAACATATAACCGGAGCCTGTTAACCTCCGGTGTTTTGAGAACGAATCAATTACCTTCGCGCCCTCAATAAAAAACGAACAAATGAAACTCGAAGAACTGCTATTGCAAAGGAGTGGGAATAAGTGCGAATTATGTAAATCAGAAAATGGTGTGCAACTGTACGAAGTGCTGCCGCAAACGGGAGCATACGAAGACAGTTCTATTATGATCTGTACCAAATGCCGTGCGCAGATAGAAAAGAAAGAAGAACCGGACAGCAGCCACTGGGCCTGTTTATCTGAAAGTATGTGGAGCGAAGTGCCGGGCGTACAGGTGGTTGCATGGCGCATGCTTAACCGCTACAGGAATGAAAGCTGGGCTGCAGATAACCTGGATGTGATGTACCTCGACGATGAAAAACTTGCCTGGGCCAAAGCAACCGGCGACCATGAAAATGACAGTACCGTTCTACTGCATAAAGATGCGAATGGCAATATTTTGCAAACCGGCGATACGGTGATCTTAATAAAATCACTTGATGTAAAAGGTTCGTCGCTCAATGCTAAAATGGGTACAATCGTAAAAAATATAAGGATCGTTGAAGAAAATACGGAACAGATTGAAGGTAAAATAGAAGGGCAGGTAATTGTAATTCTTACAAAATATGTAAGAAAGCAGAATGCTTAATAAGATGTTTTCTTTACGGGGTTAGGGAACCGCCTGGAGTGTAGCTGCATTTATTTTACTCTTTCGATGCCTTTCATTATACCGGTTTTTATCATATTGCCATATCCATTATCAGGCAATAAACCAGCAAACGAAAGTGCCAGTTGATAATGGATGTTTGCGTTGCTGAAGTCGTTCAAATCTTCGTAACATTTTGCAATGTTTAAATAAAGTGAGGGATAACTTGCCTTTATGGTTTCGTCATTTATTTTCAATGCAAAATGTAAAGCTGTTTCATCCCATTTCAATTTGTCGGCCAGGCTTTTTTGGTGACGGGCCACATAATGTGCTGATGTAAATTTTTCAAAATCATTTTTCGCTTCATCCCAGGCCTGTTGAAACAGCTTGAGTGCTTCTTCGTTTCTGCCTTCTCCTTCAAGGCCCATTCCCTGTGCGCAGAGTTTAACTACATTGTTGTTTGGATCGAATTGCATTGGTGGGATTGTTTTGTTGGTAATGAGTAAAACTACACTTAGAAACTTTTGTTTGAGACAAGACTAACATGGGCGGAGTTTTTTCTACAGCCATGCTCGTAGTATAAACTAATTACTTGTCGGGAAAATTACTACTCGTGTTTCAA
>JANXWM010000228.1 GCA_025351145.1 Chitinophagaceae bacterium | reverse complement strand
AATAATGAGGCCTCTTTTTTTATTGTTTACTGTGTGTGAATGATAACACCCTGCTGGAGATTGATAACACCCTCCGTGAATTTGATAATACCCTGTTCTAATTTGATAATACCCTGTGTAAAATTGATAACACCCTGCTTTAATTTGCTGACTCCCTGTGCAATAATGATGAGACCCTGCTTTAATTTGATAACGCCCTGTGCCATAATGATAATACCCTGTGTGAATTTGATAATTGGGTTTATGAGTATGATGGTTATGAATTATATATTTGTCACTTTCTTTGTCTTGATACAAAGAAAGTAACCAAAGAAAAATCAAGGACAACATGATCGCTCCGCGCATTTGTCCGGGCCAACGCACAGTGCGAAGATTGAAGCGAAGAATTGGGTAGTTATTGATCACAATGGGAAGGGACAATAATTGAACTATTTTTTTATTAACAGCAAATCCCATACAAAACAAAAAATCACGGAAAAGGGTGATTGCATATGCTTACTGTATAGTTTAGTTTTACAACAAACAAACTGCCATCAAAATAAAAAATAACATTATGAAAACTAATTTATCATGGATCATTTGTACATCCATATTGCTTTTGTCTGCATCATGTAATAACCCTGCTTCTAAAGAACCAACTGTTAATGATGATACATTAACACAACAAATGGCTGATGGCACAAAGGTAATATCTGAAGATACCCAGGCCATTATTGTAAGCCAGGCGGAGGCTTATGAAGATACCGTTTTCTTTTATATGAATAAGGCAATCAATAACATGAGCGATGCTAAAACACAAGCTGAAAAGCAGGCTGTAAAGGAAGAAATGAACAATCTGGCAAAACCTTATCAAGACAAACTTGATTCATTAAAATCCCTTCTTCCCGCAAACAAGGCGAAAGAAATTGATGATTACAGGCAACAATTGGTTGATAAAACAACAAATAAAAAATAGCAGCCTTAAACTTCAAAAATTATATACCCTGCACTGTGCCGGGTAATGAATAAAACCCTGAAGTGTGCGACGCAACAATGCTTAATAGCAGCAATGCAGTTTGGTACGTAAAAAACACTCAATAATAAGCGGGCTAAAATATTAATTGAAAAAATGAATTAACGCATTACGGTAATTTCTATTTGAAAAAAGAAAGCGTTACATTGAATCAAAGTTCAACAGTTTGCTGCAAAAGAAAATTATAAAATCTGCTTCTTTTAAAAGGAGGATTATATGCACGTTGTTGTGTGTTATTTGTATGGCAACAATCACTGATTTAACCGCACAAATAAATTCATGGAATTATAAACTTTACACAACAGCTGATGGGCTGCCTTCAAATGTAATCATCAATGCCGTACAGGATAAGGATGGGTTTTTATGGGTAGCAACAGCATCCGGCCTCTGCCGATTTGATGGAGATGAATTTGTAACAGTAAATCATAATCCAAATGACACCACATCCATCCCTTCAAATTCCATACGCTTTGTAAATACAATACCCGATGGCAGGCTGCTTGTTGCCACAGATAAAGGGCTCTATATTATGAAGCAGAAAACAACTAAAGGTGTTACCCTGCATTTATATACTAAAAAAGGTTGGGAAGCCACGGAAGATAATGTAAATCAAATACTGGTTGATACAAAAAATAACCATGTGATTATTTTTACATCCGCCGCTGTGCATGTGTTTGACCTGGCAATGAAAAAAATTACTTCCGCTACCTATTACGATGATAATGCAAATGCATCCGAGTTAGGTGACTTTGCACTTATCCCGCTTTTATTAAATAATGGGGATGTTTTATTTTTTAACAGGATCACCAACAGGCTTGGTTTATTTGATGTAAAAGACATGAAATTAAAAAGTCTTGGAGACCTGCCCTTAAACCCATTTTATCAGTTGTGCAAAAGAAGCGGCACAAATATCATGAATACAGACAGCACCGGAAACGTGTGGATGCATTACGAAAATATTGATACGCTTTTTTGTGTTTCACCAGCAGGAAAACTAATTTCCTGGCCTTTACATGAAAAATACAATTTCGTGCAAACCATTAACTTCCCTCCAGGCAAACGCATATTATGGAGCACTACTATTGATGAAAGGCCACAGGTGGCCGAATTTTCTTACACACAATTAATGAGTAAACCCGGCCACTATTTTTTCTCTTTAAGTAAGGCTGGATTTCCCGGTATATCAGGTAACTTATTTGTTGACAAAGAACAGAACTGGTGGCTAAGTTGTACAGAAGGCCTGTATTATGTAAAACATGATTATGGAGCATTTCAAAAAATAACCCTTCCTGTTCCATATCATAATTCTTCTTACTGGCAAAATGTGCGGGATATAAAAAAGGTTGACAGCGAAAACCTTTTGATCACTACAGCATTGGAACATTGCTACCTGTATAACGTAAAATCCAATTTCATACGATCCTATTTTGATACAGTACCTCTGAGCAGGGCAGTATACTACCGGATGAATGAAATAATTGAAATGGAAAACAAAAGGTTTCTCATTCAAGGAGATCAGGGTTTTACTTATTACAATAAAAAACTCATACAGGGATTTTCAGCACAAAATGAATTTGAAGCATACTATAAAAAATACCTCACCACTTCATCCTATTTGGATAAGGAAGGCATTTTCTGGAACAGTTTTGAAAGCCATGGTATAACAAGCTGGGACAAGAAAATAAAAACAATAAGAAACTATCAACCGGATAGCTCGCTGCTAATGCCCCACTTTACAGGGATTACGGAGGATGCAAATAATGATTTATGGCTAATCAATATAAATCAACCCGGGTTAATCAAGCTTAACAGGGACTCTGGTGTTTTTGAGGTCATGCATAACAACAGCAACAAAATAGCAACATACAAAGCATTACGGTTTATTGTAACGGGTATAGATGGAATGATATATATTTCGCATAGCGTTGGTATTATTGCATATAACACAATTACAGGCTCCATAAAAAACATAACCATGTTTGAGGGCCTGCCTTCCAATATTATATTGGGCTTATTTTATTACGATCATCATCTCTTTATCAGTACACCCAATGGATGGACAGTAATGAATACCGATGATTACACCATGAAAATATTAAAACAAGACGGCGGCATTCAGGAAGATGTAACCACAAAAGGATATTATCTGGACAGCAGCAATGAAACCTTATATGTTGGTGGCAAAGGAGCGGTATATAAAGTGGATTTAAAAAACCTGCTGCAATCGCACATCCATGCAACTATCGTAATCAATGAAGTAAAAATTAATGACCACGCTTTTACTCCCGGTGCAACCACCCTGTCTTTAAAGCCTGATCAAAATAATATTTCATTCAGTGCAAGCAGTATAGATTTTTATAGTGGCATTAATAAAAAATATTTTTACAGGATCATTATAAACGGCAGATCATTGCAATGGCAAAGCAATAAGAACAGTAAGAAATTCAACTTTATTAATCTTTCGCCCGGCAACTATGTGATAGAGGTAAAATCTAAAAATGCAAATAATGAATGGAGCATAAATACCGCATCTGTTGCTTTTATAATTCAATCACCCTGGTATAACGACTGGTGGTTTTATGCACTTTGCCTTATTGTTGCCGCAACAGTCATTTACAGTCTTTTCCGTTACCGGATTAACCAGGTTAATAAAATGCACCGCATGCAGCAGCGTATATCATCAGACCTCCACGATGATATTGGCGCATCACTTACCAGCATCAATATACTTTCCCAGTTGTCGCAACAACAAATAATTGATGCGCCCACACGCAATGAATACCTCCAGAAAATAAATGAGCAAACAGCGGAAGTAACTGATGCTTTGCGTGACATTGTGTGGAGCATCAACCCAAAGAATGATAAACTTGATATTATTCTTGCCCGTATGAAACGTTATACAGCCGAACTGCTCGAACCAAATAATATTGAATACAGCTTCGAAACAAATATTGTTGAAACAAACGAACCACTTGATGCAGATATACGACAGAACCTCTACCTTATTTTTAAAGAGGCGGTAAATAACCTGGCCAAATATTCAGGTGCCACAGAAGCTGTTATTATGGTAAATAAACATGCGGGCCATATACACCTGCAGGTAAAAGACAATGGACTTGGTTTCGATCCCGTGCATGTAACAAAAGGCAACGGTATAGAAAATATGCAGCGCCGGGCAAAAGCCATGCATGCACAATTCAAACTTTTATCAGCACCGGGTAAGGGAACTAATATAACTGTGGATATTACTTTATAAAAATCACGGAAAAGGGTGATAGCAAAGTGCATTTACCTTTTTTACCTTGTATTCCATTTATATGCTGAGACTGATTATATACGAAGACAAAGACACCTTGCGCGAATCACTCACGCTGATGCTTGATAGTATGGATGGCCTGCAGGTTGTTGGTGCATTTAATAACTGCGACACCGTTGAACAGGATACCAGGCAATTAAAACCCGATGTGGTACTGATGGATATTGATATGCCCGGCCATAATGGTATTTATGGCGTAGAAAAAATAAAAGAAATTAACCCGGATGTAAATGTAATCATGCACACGGTATTCGACGATGATGAAAAAATATTTGCATCATTAGAGGCAGGCGCAGATGGCTACCTGCTCAAAAGCACTTCATCCTTAAAGCTATTCGATGCTATAAAAGATGTAACACTTGGCAGTGCACCCATTTCGCCGGGTGTGGCAAAAAGGGTATTGCAGGCTTTTCACAATAAACCAAAACAAAGTTTCTACCTGTCGCAGCGTGAGCAGCAAATACTGCAATTGCTTGTGGATGGTTATACGTATAAACGCATCAGTGCGGAATGTTTTATTGCGATGGATACCGTGCGTACACACCTTAAAAATATTTATGCCAAGCTACAGGTAAACACCGGCAAAGAAGCCATAACCAAAGCGCTCAAATACCGTATCGTAAAAGAGAATTGATCACTCTTTTTTTACGCTCCATTATATACTGATTCCAATTCTTTTTATTGGCCCGGCAGAGGGAATACTTTGAGGCTTCTGTTGCGTCGCACTGTTGTGCGTTCGGATTAATGGTGAGCGGAGCCGACACATGGGCTTTACCCACGCGTAGATGCTGCAAGCCTCTAAACAAACTTTCTTTTTATTTATTGCCGCCAAGGCAACAATACATAAAGAGAAAGTTTACAACTTTCGTATAAAATATTGTCCTATTGCTAAATCATTAATAAAGAACATTTAATAAATAGCCTAATGAAAACTTGCATATGTTAGCGAGTTGGCTGCAATATGCTCAAACTTCTTTAATCACGAGAAATTTTCAGTTATAAAAAAGAAAAATATGGCAATAATTAAAATTGATGGAAGCAAAATAAACCACAGCTATCTTATTTTAAATGGGTTAAAAGCAAACTCATTACAGCCAGATACAGTAATTCTTGATGGAGTGGCTCAAGTTAACCCCTGGATAAATAATTTCTTACCTATTGGAACAGACTTAAGTAACGGAAAGGATTGGTATTTCAATGGAGGAGTTGAATGTGGTAATAATCAACCGGACACAAACTTTGATTTACCTGACGACACCTATACAATTATTGTCGGATCTGGCAATTATTCATTAGTAACATTTGTCATAGATAATGGCATATTTGATTACGCCCATGGTTTAGATAGTGTCATTCAAGGTCGTGGCACTAATGTCTTAACCTTATTGGGAGTAACAATTACAATTGATGCCAGCAGCATTATTTCTAATGGATTGCTTGATCCAATTCTATCAGAAAGATGGATCACACAATTGACAGGGAATTTTTTACCTAACTTACCTGGTCATAAGTATGGATTTAGTGCGGGGTCTGGCCTTGTGGCAGATTTTTTCTATAACATAACACTCGAAGGTGTGGTGATCTTTGATAGTAAGTATAATAAATTTGCCTTTGGAAGTGGAACAAATACCCTCATCATAAAAGGGTATTATATTATAATTGATGCACAGACAATTGGCTATACAGAGTTTTGGGTTAATTTAAATAATGTTCCACCCACCAATAATAATTTAATTGAAGGTAATTTTATTCCTCTTTTGAATGACAGTTACATCATAAATTTGGGAGGCTACATTACTGATGATCCTGAAGCTTATACAAATAGTAGTTATCAAACATTTACCTTATTATGTAATGGAGATATAATCACTAATGACCCATTTACTCTAAAAGTAGATATTCAAAACGGAGAAAGGAGAATAGTTTTGATTAAAAGACTATCTCAAATCATTACAGACATTATACTTTCAAAATCAGAAATACAAGTCGGGGAAACTTTTAATATCGCTGTAATATATTCTAAACCGGAAGCTGCGATATTGATTAATGGCGTATTCGGAGCAAGTAAAAATGTACAATATGATTACATCGGCAAAAGACAAATTGTAGTCACGGCTTCGATTAACGACTATTTTGAAATTAAAACAATCAGCATAAATGTTATACCTTATTCTGGTATAGCAAACCTGAAGGCATTACCAATATTAAAACATGAATTAACATTTTCTTCAACCTATCATTCCCGTTTTTCAATCTCTGAAGATATATTTAATCAGCGGGCAAATGTAACATGGGATTTTGGTGATGGTAGTGAAAAAGCACATGGTATGTTTGTTGAACATGACTTTGAACATGCCCTTGGCGCAGAGACAGAACATCATAATTTTGATATTACATGTTTGATACAACATGTAAATCAACCTGATGTTTTGATAACCAAAACCCTTTATATACATAACTCCTATGCCCTGTGCAAAAAACTAGGAACTATCATTACCAGAACTTTTACTCCTCCCCTTTTGACTAAAATGAACGACCATTGGCAGTGCTCCATATTTATTAATAATATAGAAAGGGATAAGATTTTTATTTACATTGAGAAAATAGCTATAAACCGTTAATCCCTCTATGTTTATTACATCTATTGTTTCCTGCGAAGATGTGGTAGTAAAATCATCTTC
>JANXWM010000190.1 GCA_025351145.1 Chitinophagaceae bacterium | reverse complement strand
TACAGATGTTGTTGACAGCCTTTTATTTGCTGCAGCCAAATCCTTTCAACGCCGCATGGGGCTTAGCGTTGATGGTGCAATCGGCGCTAAAATGATTGCTGAATTAAATATCACTCCGGCACAACGCGTACAGCAGATTTTAGTAAACCTTGAACGCATGCGCTGGATGCCGCCGCAGCAGGACACAGCTTATATTTTTGTAAACATACCCGAATACAAAATGTATGTGTACGATGGCGATACACTGCATTTTAACATGAATGTTATTGTAGGTACTGCAGCAAACAGCACCGTTATTTTTTCGGGCAATCTTAAAAATATTGTGTTCAGTCCATACTGGACGGTGCCTGTAAAAATAGTAAGAACCGAAATTGTTCCGGGCATAAAAAAGGATCCCAATTACTTAGCTAAACACAATATGGAACGCACCGGTGGCAGTGACACGATGCCTGCCATCCGTCAAAAACCGGGGCCATCCAATTCACTGGGCCTCGTAAAATTTTTGTTTCCCAACAGTTACGATATTTACTTTCACGATACACCGAACCGTGAGCTGTTTGGTGCATCCAGCCGCAGTTTCAGCCATGGCTGCATACGTTTGGGCGAGCCAAGAAAGCTTGCAGAATATTTGCTGCGCAGCGATACAGCATGGACAGGTTACCGCATGGATACCGCCATGCACAACACAAAGGAAACATGGGTATCACTTAAAAAATCTGTACCTGTAATGATCGGTTATTTTACCGCATGGGTCGATAAAAACGGCGTCCTCAATTTTCGAAAAGACATCTACGGGCACGATGCGAAACTTGCAGATAAATTATTTCTTAAACCATAATTAACTAATACATTTATTGGCCGGGCACAAGTTTTTCATGGCATCCCGGTTGCGTCGCACTCTTGTACTGTATAACACTAATGGGCAACGCGAATCATTAACTGCAGGTTTGTATCATGTTCCTTGTGCTAACCCTGTACAATAAACTTTTCCTTTTCAGGGTTCTCAACAAATCACTATATTGAAGCCCCAAAACGAACGCTTCATGGAAAAATTTATTCTCTCCTTTGATCAGGGAACCACAAGTTCAAGAGCCATAGTATTTGATAAGAACGGAACCATAAAATCTGTTGCACAAAAAGAATTTACACAAATATTTCCACAGCCCGGCTGGGTAGAGCACGATGCAAATGAAATATGGAGCACCCAGCTTGGCGTTGCCGCAGAAGCTGTTTCCCAGGCGGGTTTAAGTGTAAAACAAATAGCAGCAATTGGCATTACCAACCAACGCGAAACAACCGTTGTATGGGATAAGGCTACCGGTAATCCAATATATAATGCCATCGTGTGGCAGGACAGGAGAACAGCTACTTTTTGCGACCATTTAAAAGAACAGGGATACCTGCAACCCATACAGCGTAAAACGGGTTTAATTATAGATGCTTATTTCTCTGCTACAAAATTGAAATGGATTTTAGATAATGTTGCCGGTGCAAGGGATAAAGCTGCAAATGGCGAATTGTGTTTCGGTACCATTGATACATGGCTTTTATGGAAGCTTACCAACGGTATGGTACATGCCACCGATGTAAGCAATGCATCAAGAACAATGCTCTATAATATTCACGAATTAAATTGGGATGAAGAACTGCTCGAACTGATGGATATTCCTGCCAATATACTGCCCGAAGTGCGCAGCAGCAGCGAAGTGTACGGGCACACGCAAAATATTTTAACTGCCGAAAATATTCCCATTGCCGGTATAGCAGGAGATCAGCAGGCCGCCCTGTTTGGGCAAATGTGTACGCAGCCCGGTATGGTAAAAAATACTTATGGCACCGGTTGTTTCATGCTGATGAATACAGGTGAAAAACCTGTTATATCAACAAATAATCTTTTAACTACCATTGCCTGGCAGATCAATGGCAAAACCAATTATGCACTGGAAGGGAGCGTATTTATTGCGGGTGCTGTAGTGCAATGGTTAAGGGATGGATTAAAAGTGATCAGGTCATCTTCAGAAATTGAAGGCCTGGCTAAAGAAGTAGAAAGTACAGACGGAGTTTATTTGGTTCCGGCATTTGCAGGCCTTGGCGCACCTTACTGGAACCAGCATGCAAGAGGAACAATTGTTGGTATAACCCGCGGCACAACGGCGGCGCATTTTGCGAGGGCTGCATTAGAAAGCATCGCTTACCAAACCATGGATGTAGTGAATGCCATGCAGTTTGATGCAGGTATTACTGTAAAAGAATTGCGGGTAGATGGCGGCGCAACAGGCAACGATTTTTTAATGCAGTTCCAGAGCGATATTTTGAATACAAGAGTGATCCGTCCGCAGGTTACAGAAACAACGGCTTTGGGGGCTGCTTATTTAGCTGGCCTTGCTGTTGGTTACTGGAAAAATATGGAAGAAATTCAGGAACAATGGCAGGTAGATAAAATTTTTGAACCGGTGATGAATGAAGAGGAAAGAAAGCATTCATCGAAAGAATGGCAGCGTGCCATTAAAGCCGCAAAAACCTGGGCAAACGACAGGGAATAAATACTGATGTGCGAATATGAAGATGTGCTGATTTGCAAATGGCAAATGTGCAGATGAAGAAATTGCATTAAGAACGTAATGAAACTTTTGAGCTGTTTTTTCTGCTCATAAAAGTTCAGAACGTACAAGAGTGCGACGCAATGGATGCTTTATAGAAGTGCTGTTGTCTGGCCAAAAAAATGAACATAAAAGATTTAAAAGGTTATATGAACAGAGCGTTAATGCTGACACAGTTGCGGGAAGCAAATGAATGGGATATTGTGATTATCGGCGGCGGCGCTACGGGACTGGGAGCCGCTGTGGATGCGGCTTCGCGTGGTTATAAAACTTTATTGATTGAGCAATACGATTTTGCAAAAGGTACTTCGAGCAGGTCAACCAAACTCGTACATGGCGGGGTTCGTTACCTTGCACAGGGCAACATAAAATTAGTAATGGAAGCGTTGCGGGAAAGGGGTTATTTAATTAAGAATGCGCCACACCTAAGTACGGTTTCAGCTTTTGTGGTTCCTGTTTACAGTTGGTACGATAAATGGTTTTACGGCATAGGTTTGAAGGTGTACGATATACTCTCCGGTAAACTTAGTTTGGGAAAAACAAAATTGCTCAATAAAAAGCAAACCGCTGAACAGTTGCCCGGTATAGACAACGCAAAACTAAAAGGCGGTATTCTTTATTACGACGGACAGTTTGATGATGCAAGGCTTGCCATTGAACTTGCCTCAACCGCTGCAGAGAATGGTGCAGTAATGCTTAATTACTGTGCAGCAAAAGGATTGATAAAAGCCAATAATAAAATCACCGGTCTTGTATTTGAAGATACTTTAACTAAGATTACCTATGAAGTAAAAGCAAAAATGTTTATCAATTACCAAATGAATACCCTGCGAGGGAGCAACCATTTTATCTTCTTCCGGTTCATCCATCTGCATCACCGCATCTGTAAAAACACCGGTAGCATTGATCACCACT
>JANXWM010000150.1 GCA_025351145.1 Chitinophagaceae bacterium | reverse complement strand
TGGAACTGCAAGATTTTTTTATTTCTGTTGCTTGCTTGGTTATGTTTTTTATAAGCTTGCGGCAGTTGTTTTTAAAATTTAAAAGCAGCCTTTTATTGCGGGTGTTTTTTTGAACCGGGCTGCATTACTACTATGATTCTTCTCTTGCGTCGCACTCTTGTACTTTTAGAACATTGATCAGCAAAGCAAATTGTCAAAACCTGTCAGGTCTTTAAGACCTGACAGGTTTTTTATACACGCATTGCCCAATGAACTTCCAACCGTACAAGAGTGCGACGCAAGGGCCGATGCCATGAAAAACCTCAAGCCCGGTTCAAAAGAATTGCCTGTAAAAAATGATTTTTAAGTACGAAATTGAAATCACTGTTTAAAAAAACTATTTTTGAAGCCATTATTAAAATCATAGATAGCCATTTTGCAGAAACCCTTACCGGCTTTGCGGCTATCAAAAAAAATTATCATTTAAAACAAACCGTATGTCATTCAATTTGCTCAAAGGAAAAAAAGGAATCATTTTCGGTGCGCTCGATGAAAAATCTATAGCCTGGAAAACAGCGATCCGTTGCCACGAAGAAGGCGCACAGCTTGTATTAACCAATACACCGATGGCATTGCGCATGGGCCAGATAAACAAACTGGCCGAAATAGTTGAAGCGCCTGTTTTTGCTGCAGATGTTACCAACATGGACGATCTTAAACTCCTGTTCGAAGGTGCCATGAAACACTTTGGCGGTGGCATAGATTTTATTTTGCATTCGGTAGGCATGAGCCTGAATGTGCGCAAAGGAAAAAGCTATACCGAAATGGATTATGGCTTTAACCAAAAAACGCTTGATATATCTTCTATGAGTTTGCATAAAGTGCTGCGCACTGCATGGGATATGGATGCACTCAATGAATGTGGCAGCGTTGTTACGCTTACTTACATTGCTGCGCAAAGGATTTTCCCCGATTACAATGAAATGGCCGATGCCAAAGCATTGCTTGAAAGTGTAACCCGCAGTTTTGGTTTTCATTACGGCACAAGGAAGAAAGTTAGAGTAAACAGTATTTCACAATCGCCAACTGCAACTACTGCAGGTTCAGGTGTAAAAGGCTTTGATGGGTTTCAGCATTTTGCAGATAAAATGAGTCCGCTGGGTAATGCAAGCGGCGAAGATTGTGCAAACTATTGTGTAACCATGTTCAGCGACTTTACTAAAATGGTAACAATGCAAAACCTTTTTCACGATGGCGGCTACAGCTTTACCGGCGTAACGCAGGAAGTGATTGATCAAATGGGTAAATAGATTAGCTATAAAAATAATAGAAGCACCGGGCTATAAGCAGCCTGGTGCTTTTTATTTGTGGTTAAGCCGGTGTTCAGTTGCCATAAAATTTTAATGAGCTATGTTTGCTCTTATGCAAGTTTTTACTACAGCGAGCCGCATTATTATTACCTGCCATAAATGGTTAAGTCCCTGGTTGCAATTAGAAGTTAAAGCACTTGGTTATTCCATAGACCGGTCTTTTCAAACCGGTGTAGAGCTGCATGGAACGGTTGAAGACTGCATTCGCCTTAACCTGAATTTACGCTGTGCAAGCCAGGTAATGTATTCGCTGAAAGCCTTTGCCTGCAACGGTCCTGATGAATTGTATAAAGCATTGGTTACTGTGCCATGGGAGTCAGTAATAAAACCCGATGGATATTTTTCTGTAACCAGTAATGTATTTCACCCTTCTATACGTACCGATTTGTTTGCCAACCTTCGGGTTAAAGATGCCATTGTTGACAGAATGCGGAACCAAGCAAATCAACGACCTTCCACAGGCTCTGACCTGAAAGGCGTTGTGGTTTATTTATTCTGGAAAAACGAAGAAGCCGAAATATTTTTAGATACTTCGGGTGAAACACTGGCAAAGCATGGTTACCGTAAATTGCCCGGCAAAGCACCCATGCTGGAAGCACTCGCTGCATCTACCATTCTGGCAACCAAATGGAACAGGCAATCGCCTTTTATAAACCCTATGTGCGGCTCAGGAACGCTTGCCATAGAGGCGGCGCTGATAGCCAGTAACAGAACCCCCGGATTGCTTAGAACCAACTATGCTTTTATGCATATAACCGGTTACCATGAATCTTTATATACAAAAGAAAGGCAGCAGCTTAACGAACAAATAAAACAAGTTCCCGGCTTAAAAATAATTGCTTCAGATATTAGTGAAGAGGCTATTGGCATTGCAAAAATAAATGCCGCCGCTGCTGGTGTAGCCAACCTTATTGAATTTAAAGTCTGCGATTTTGAAGATACAGAAGTGCCCGAAGAAGCAAACGGTGTGGTAATGTTTAACCCGGAATATGGCGAACGCCTTGGCACAGAAACGGAGCTCGAAGCCACTTATGCCCGCATGGGCGATTTTCTAAAAAATAATTGCCGCGGATATACCGGTTATATTTTTACCGGCAACCTCGACCTTGCAAAAAAGATACGCCTTAAACCCAGCCGCCGCATAGAGTTTTACAATGCTACTATCGACTGCCGTTTATTGGAATATGAATTATACGCTGGCACAAGAAGGGAAGATAAAATGTAGAACAGGTAGTCTTATGAACCCGGCTAAAACCTTTGTGCAGCTTTACTTGCGTCGCACTCTTGTACTTTCTGATTATATATTGAGCTTTTACCGAAGCGTAGATTTTAGATCTTCATTTCAAACATCCATATATGCCCGAAGGGGTCTCTTATTTCACCCTGGCGGTAGCCATAATCATAATCTTGTACTGGTGAAACCACTGTTGCACCTGCTGCTATGGCGCTGTTCATAAAAGCATCTACATCAGAAACGAAAAGCCCGATAGTTGTGGTGCTTGCATTGAACTTTTCCGGACTAAAAGAATGGGTTCTCGGCGTCTCTTCATGAAGGTGAAACATGGCACCGTTTATAGAAAGTTCAGAAACATGGTACGTGCCATCGTCGTTCATAAAGCGCCTTAATTCAACTGCTCCGAAGGCTTTTATGTAGAAGTCAATACTTTTAACACCGCTGTTTATAAAAAGCTGTGGTGCAAAAACGGGAGTATTTAATTCACTCATAATTGATGGTTTTATTGGTGAGGAATTTTGATAGTCTTTTACTAACGATAGATTGAAAATACTAAATGTTGTTCAGCGACCAACACCAGTGGACAGTTCATATGCCCCACCGTTTATAGTTTTTTAAACATATACGCTATTCTCGTATCATCATTATTGTCAAATTCATTGTCTATTGTTAATCTAATTGCGAAAGATTCATTTGTTTTCAAAATTGAGTAATCAAGATTAATTTTTTCCCAACTTTCATGAGGTATGCATTCTTTTATCGTTTGCTTAATCTGGTATTTATCATCAATTATACAAACTGAATAATTGAAATTTAATTTGGGTGGATTTGGTATATATAAGAACAAGTCTTTATTTGATGATTCAGAGTCAGAAATGCTGTACCTATCAAAATGATAGAAAAAGAAATTTGTGTTATTTAATTGTTCAATTTTTTTCCCTTGAATCGAATCATAATCAATGTGGAGCAATTCCTTGTTTTCTAAGGAATAGAAATAATACTGACTCACTTGTTTGTTTTTATATTCTATTGTTGATCCAGCCCTTAAGTCAAAATACAAATTTTGTGTCTGTTTTAAATTTCCTGTAGTGTCAAATTCTTTTACTTCCCCATTAATTTTGCCATCGTTATAATGTAATTGAACCTTTATTTTTCCGTTGCTGTAGTAGTCTATCCTATTTCCATCCAAAACACCTGCTTTATAATTGGCAGTCTGAACAAGTTTTTTAGTTGCTGTGTCATAGAACTTAATAATACCGTTATAGATGGTGTCGTTACTGATTTCACTTTCGGCAATTACATCATCAACAATTACTTTTTTGATTTTTACATTGTTACAAGAAAATGTCAGAATCAAGAATGTTATAGATAGTAAACAAAGTCTCATTAAGATATTTAATTAGGGTATTTAAAAATATGACTGGTAATACGAATATAAACCTACCAAATTCCGAATCCCAAAAATTCTATTGCCTTGCTAACCTACGCTACGGTAAAAGCCCAATATACAATCCAACCGTACAAGAGTGCGAAGCAACCAAAGCTTCATAGATATTCTTCTGCCCGGCTCAAAATATTATTTCTTCTTGCCTTTTTTATAAGGCTTGCCGTATTTCATCATCATCTTATCTTTCCTGGAAACCTTGTTGTTTACTTTACTGTTCTTCGCAGATTTTTCATGGAACGACGGTCCGGATTCTTCCTTCTTCGGCAGCTTTACCTGGATTATTTTCATGAACACTTTTGGCTGCTCATCTTCGGTTAACACAGCTGATATTTCGAGGTTTGCAGGCAACGGCCTTATGGGCACCTGGAACTTCATCAGGGCTTCAATATTGGCGAGCAAAGGCTTTTCTTTTTCGGTAATAAAAGTAATGGCGATGCCCTTTTTATCGGCCCTTCCGGTGCGGCCAATGCGGTGAATATAATTTTCGGGAACCTCGGGTGTATCGAAATTAATAACGTGTGTTACTTCGGCAATATCAATACCCCGCGCCACAATATCGGTGGCAATAATAAAGCGGTAATTGCCTTCGTGAAATTGCTTTACGGTATTAAAACGATGGTTCTGTTCTTTGTTGCTGTGTATTACGCCAGCCGTGCCGGGGAACTTTGTTTCAAGCTGCTCGTACAACTGGTCGGCTAAATTTTTGGTGGCCGCGAATACCAAAACTTTGGTCATGGTTTGGTCTTCGGAAAGCAGTAGTTCGAGCAGGTTAACCTTTGTATAAAAATTGGGTACTTCGTAACCCGTTTGAATAATGTTCTCTAATGGCGTGCCAGTTGGGGCGGCTTCTACTCTTACGGGGTCGTTGAAATAAGTATCAATCAGTGCTTCCACATCTTCGGTTATAGTGGCAGAGAACATGAGGTTTTGCCGCTTTGGCGGCAGCAGGTCGAGTATGTTTTTCAACTGTGTGCGAAAGCCAAGGTTCAGCATTTCATCCACTTCATCGATCACGAGTTTCTTGATCGTTTTGGTTTTAAATGCGCCGCTCATGGCAAGGTCGTACAAGCGGCCGGGTGTTGCCACCAGTACATCTACGCCCTGTTCCACTTCTAACTTTTGTGTGTTGATGTTTACGCCGCCATACACGCCCACTACTGTAAGGCTTACATAAGGCGTTAATGCTTTTACGGATTTTACTACCTGCGCTACGAGCTCTCTTGTAGGCACAACAATAAGTATCTGCGGATCTTTTTGTTTGCTGTATTTCCATTGCCGCAGGCAGGGGAGAAGGTAGGCAAACGTTTTACCTGTGCCGGTTTGCGCTATGCCGCACACATCCCTGCCCGACATTACCACGGGGAAAACCCTGTGCTGAATAGTGGTAGGTTGCGTAATTCCAAGATCGTCCAATGCCCTAAGTAAAGGGCTGTTTAAATTTAAATCGCTAAATATCATACTTATAAAATGGGCTGCAAGGTAGTTTTTAATTGGCGGCTGGGTTTATATGAATGAGTAAAGTGCAACAGCGATCATTAGAAACTCTATTTGGAACAGTAGAAAACGCTTAAGGTATTGAACATATAATAAGTCTAAAGAGCCAGTATTTTGAGGTTTCATTAAGCATTGGGATACAGCAAATAAAAAAAGGCTGAAACCTGAGTTTTATCAACCTTTCGATTTTTTTGGACTCCAAGTCGGGATGACTGGATTCGAACCAGCGGCCCCCACGTCCCGAACGTCAGACTGTGAAAAAACTTTCTAACTTCTAAATAAGCAACTTACTATAGTAGCTATAAAGTTGATTGCAGCGCATTTAGCCACCCATTAAAAACGTGCATCTTTTTGTTGGTAAAAAAATGAGTAGCGCATTTTGGCCGTAAATCATTTTCAGGAAGGCTGTTTTAAAACGGCAAACTACTTTGTTGT
>JANXWM010000118.1 GCA_025351145.1 Chitinophagaceae bacterium | reverse complement strand
GCTTGCAGCTTGTTTACAATTGCCGCGTTCCATTCTGTTTTCACTATAACAACAAAGGCATCCTTCAATTTGGGGATGCCTTTGTTTAATGCGGTATTACCTTTTGTAGCCATTTTATTTTGTGCTGGATTCGTTCGGTTCAATACTCAACCGGTAAATATATTTATCTGCCATACGGCCACGGTCAGTTTCAGGAAATTTTTCTTTTACCTGTTTGTAAATATCAACTGCTTCTTTGGTTTTTCCGGTAAGTTCTAAAGTAAGCCCGGCCCTGAACAAATACTCAGAAGCATTGGGTTCATCTTTATCAAAAGTTTCTGCAGCTTTTTTGTAGTAGGTAACTGCATCATCAGTCTTTTTTAATTCGCTGTAAGCATCACCCAAACAGCCATAAGCCATCATCTGTATCTGCACGGCATCAGTAGAAAAATCCTGCAGGTATTTTACTGCGTTATTAAAATCACCCGTACGCAGGTAGCAAACACCCGCATAATATTGGGCAAGGTTGGCGCTCTTTGTGCCGCCATAATTATTAATGATATAAAGAAACCCTTTGCTTGTTCCATCGCCGCTCAGTGCAGTCTTAAGAGAATCTTTTGCAAAATTTTGCTCTGCTTTATAAATGGCATCAGCAGCCTGTTCTTCTTTTGGGGCTACCACCATAGTCTGGTAAGCATACCAACCACTAACACCCACTACAATTACACCTATACCAATTAAAAGCTGTTTTTGATATTTAGCCCAGAACCCTTCTACTTTTAATAAAACATCTTCACTTTCTGCTCCTTGCACTTTCTTATCGCTCATATTTGAATTTTGATTCCGGCTATTACCGGGTGAGTTTATAATTGAAAATATTAAACTATTTCTTTAATCTGTAATGAATGGGTATGCCGCATCTACGTAAACATCTTTCAGCAATTCGTTATCATCCGGCCACGGGCTTTCTTCAGCGAACTTAACGCTTTCTTCTACTACAGAAGCAAGGCGGCTATCTATAGCTGTTATTTCTTCTTCTGTTGCAAAACTGTTTTCCCTGATGGTTTTTAAAACCATTCCGATAGGGTCACGCTCTTTGTACTCTTCTACTTCTTCTTTGGTACGGTATTTCTGCGGATCAGAAATTGAATGGCCTTTGTAGCGGTAAGTCTTCATTTCAAGCAAAGTAGGGCCGCCATTTTCCCTTGCCCTTTTTACTGCACGGGCAACAGAATCATGAACAG
The DNA here is from genome assembly GCA_025351145.1 of Chitinophagaceae bacterium. Lineage (GTDB taxonomy): Bacteria > Bacteroidota > Bacteroidia > Chitinophagales > Chitinophagaceae > Limnovirga. The sequence continues at coordinate 8,359 of JANXWM010000118.1, read as the reverse complement.
CTTCAGGGCTCATGCCATCAACTTTATCTGCCGGCATTTCGTAAGCATCTGCCAGCTTATAAATATCTATTACGTTAGAAGTTCTTTCCACCGAAGTACCCATTGCATAGTTATTGTTCTCGCAAATGAATATTACAGGCAGCTTCCATGTCATGGCAATATTGAAAGTCTCATGTAAAATACCCTGACGTGCAGCACCATCACCAAAGTAGCAAAGCACTACATTATCAGTTCCTTTATACTGTTCTGCAAAAGCGAGTCCCGCTCCTGTGCCTATTTGTGCACCCACAATACCATGACCACCAAAAAAGAAATGCTCTTTGCTAAAAAAGTGCATGCTTCCGCCCTTTCCTTTTGCACAACCGGTTGCTTTACCATAGAGTTCGGCCATACATGCGTTGGCTGTTACACCCTTAGATAAGGCCAGGCCATGATCGCGGTAAGCAGTAATAAATGGATCTTCCTGGCGTGTAGCCGTCATACATCCCGCGGCAATAGCTTCCTGGCCTATATATGCATGGAAAAATCCACGGATTTTACCGGCCATTTTATACATTTCTTCTGCCTTAAGTTCAAACTGGCGTATGAACTGCATTAGTTCGTACCAGTACAGGTAGGTTTCTTTAGAAAATTTTGTTGGCACTTGCATTAAAATTTGAGCGGCAAATATAGGATAATGTACCAATTAGCAAACAGGCAAATTTGAAGATATGCCGAATGCTATTTTTATGCCTCAAAAAAATATCTGTGCTTTATTTTTTTGAAAAAGTTTTGTCAATACCGGTACCAATAAGATAGCCGGTTATAGCACCTGCAATAGCACCCAGTATTATATAAAGCATATCGAAACTGCTGAAATAAGCACCTATTGCCAAACCAAATACGCCAACAAATATGGCCATTAAAATGGCGGCACTGCGTTTGGCTTTAGGTTTTGCGGTATGTGTATGCATTTGGTGTTGGGCATGATGATGATGACCCTTATGTCTTTGACGGCTGTTTGGCATAATATTTTTTTTGCAGGAGTTAGAAAGTAAAATAAAAAACGACAAGTGAAAGTTACGTAGAAAAACAGTCCTGAATTTAAGTTATGTACATGATTATAATCAGGATTTCCATTTTTTACCCAACGACAGAACAGGCATTGGGCTTTACTTGCGTCGCGCTCTTGTACTGAATAACAGCTATGAGCTTTTAGCTGCGAGCTTCGAGCCACTGTATTTTGCTCACAACTCGTGGCTCAAGGCTCGTAGCTTGCTGCTAAATATTCAGAAAGTACAAGTGTGCGACGCAAGAGGCGATGCCATGAAAAACTTCTTTTGCCCGGCTACTAAAAAAATGCTTTAATAAACTTAAAAATTATTGACTGTAGAAGAACCTCGACCGGTTGATTTTTAAATCGCGGAGGATGCCGGATTTGGGGTTTAAGGTAATGCTGAAAGAGCGGTAAAGCCCTACCGGTGTTACATTTATGGATAATTGCCAGCAGTGCATTTCTCGGGTGATGAACATGGTGAGCGTTTGTATTTTTGCAGTTTTAAAATCGAAAAAAGTGCCGCCACCGAGCTTCCATTTTTCGGTTAAACTAAAATCGCCGTTGATGTTCAGGTTGCTGTTTACCTGGGTAATATATTCCCGCAGGTTGGGTGACAGCGACCTGTAGAAACTGAGTGAAAACGAAAGCTGCACATTCCATGGAATATTGAAATCTACAAACTCGGATGGGTTTTGTCGCACATATTCCAGCTGCGCCAACTGCTCATCGGGGGTTAAAGTTTCATCGGGGGTTATCCTGTCTTCTTCATTCTTTTTATCTTTTGATTTGCTTTTTAGCGAGGTAGAAATGGCGAGGCTTCCGCTGGTGAACCTACCAATCTTACCGTCTTTCCAGAGCAGTTTATTTACACGGCGGCCAAGGGTGTCTACGTTGTAAGGATCAATGGATGCGCTGCCGCTGATATTTACTTTCTCGAACAATGTGCTGCGCAGGCTAAAGGTAAAAGGGCTCCATTGCAGTGAATCTGCCAGGTAGTTGTAGCCGCTTGAAATACTTAACCCATCAATGAGTTTTACTTTTTTGGTGGCACTTGCTGCGGTATCTTTTTTGTCTTTTACTTTCATTTCAAGAAGGTTATCGATACCAAAACTTAACCCGCCAAATTTGCCTTGGCTAAAAGAGCCAATAACACCACCATCAAGCTCCGAAAACCTGTATGTATTACCAACGGTGTCGATCTGTACATTTTTATAATACTGGCTTACAAGATCTGGCTTATAACTAAGCGAAACGAATGGCTTTATTTCGTGCCTTATTGCTTTTATTCCATTTGATTTGGGGAAATTTACCGTACCAAAAATCCTTGTATTCAGAGATACACCAAAACTCATTTCCCTTGCGGCATTAAAACCTTTTGAAACGGTGGTATCAACCTTTTTAGCAGCAGGGTCCCATGTGCGCATAATCCGCTGGCCATACCATCTTTCAGCATAAGAAATACTTGGCGAAAATATGAAAGGCCCCAAAGGCGGTAATGATAAAGTAATAGGGATACGGTGCTCTACGCCCCATTGGGCAGTGTCGAGAATCTTACGAAAATTAAATAATGAGTCGTAGAATGAAAATTGATTGAGTAAGGTTCCATTGTAAGAAACGCCCAATTTTTCGTACCATTTTTGGGCACCCACAAATTCCTTTCTCTCGAACGGATAAATAGTAGAGGCACTGAAATTTACTGATGGTAACCTTACATTAATTAATCCTGAATTATTATTCTGATCGTGATTACCGGCTACGCTCAAATTATATTTTCCCTGGTCCCATGTTTTAGACCAGGTAATAGAAGAGCTAAGCTGGTTTTGAAAATTAACATAAGAGTTATTGGTAACGTATTGATTAAACTTGGTGCTGCCTGCACGTACACTTGCAGAGAAGGATGTACCGGGATGGGCTCTTGTATCTGTTGTATGGCTCCAGGTGATAAAAAAACCATTTGATTCCGTAAATTCTGTTTTTGCGGTAGGGGAACTGTTGAGGATTTTTGTTTTTTGCAATGCCAGGTTTAAGCTGCCGCGGTATTTATAACGCTTATAATATTCAGGTTGAATATTCATGCTCCAGCCGCCGTAACTGTATATATTACCACGCACTGTCATGTCCCAGTTATCGCTTAATACTTTATAATAACCGAGGCCTTCGAGGCCAAGGCCAAAATCCTGGCTTGATGCAAATTGGGGCGGCAATAAACCTGAATGTCTTCCACGGTTCAAAGGAAATATGCCGAAAGGAATAACAATAGGAAGCGGTACGCCTTCCACTTCAAAGGTAGCCGGACCGGAAACCGCGATCTTATTATTAATGATCTTCAATTTTTTTGCCCTGAAATCGAAATGCGGTGTATCAAGATTGCATGTAGTAAAAACATTGCGGTAACCATAAGCAACGTCTTTATCTATTTTCTTGATCCTTTCTGAGTGGATAAAAATTTCGTCCTGCTTTAGAAAGGTATTTTTAGTTAAGCCACGTTGGGTTTTCATGTTAAAGGTGATGGTATCGCTGACCGTTTCTGTACCTGCCTGAGTCATTTTTGGTAGGTTTAAAACACCTTGTGAAGTGTCTGTGCCGCCAAATGCTTTTACCACTTCGGTAGACTGGTCGTATTGTATTGTATTGGCATCAAGCTTAAGGTCTTTTGTTGTAACATTCGCCTTGCCGTAGAGATAGAATTTTTTTGAAGAGATAATCAGTACGCCTGAATCTTCCGCAGAATAATCAATTTTTGAATCGATAGAATCTTTTGAAAAACTAAGGGTATCTATGGTTACGATCTTTGAGCTATCACCGTTTAAAAAAGAAGTATCTGCAGTTGTTATTATCCCTGTATCTTTTGCTTTAGTTGAATCAGCCCTGATCTTTATTACAGTATCTTGTTGTGTAGATTTTTTTGTTGTAACAGGAACAGTGGTATCACCGTTTTTTGTTAAGACTTTGAAAAAAGGAGAAAAGTCCTTACCCTTTGCATCAAGATCGAACGTTATAACAGATAATAGCAATACAGTAAGCGCGGCAAAAAAGTAATTTATATTAGATTTGCAAAGTTTCAACATAAGTACCGAACAAAAATAGGGCTTAATGGATAAATGTTTTGTGAAGAATAATTTTAACGACCAGTAACTATGCTGAAAAAAATATTTCTCGTTGTAACCCTTGGCAGTTGTTTTTCAATTCTTACTTCTTACAAACCAGATCCCGTGCATGTTTCGCAAAAACCGGGGTTGAAAACAATTGTAATAGATGCAGGTCATGGTGGTAAAGATGGCGGTGCAAAAGGATCTTATTCATGGGAAAAAGATGTTACGCTTGCCATTGCATTAAAACTGCAGCAAACTTTGCAGGATGCAATGCCCGATGTAAACATAGTAATGACCAGAACCACAGATGTTTTTGATGCGCCACCCATTAAAGCCAACAAAGCAAATGCTGCAGGCGGCGATCTCTTTATCTCTATTCACTGCGATTCGGGTGATCCCATTCGCCACAGCGAACAAACTGGAACCAGGACCCAAACTTATTATACAGGTAAAGGCAAAAGCAGAAAAAAGCATACACGCAAAGTGCCCACCTACCGTTACTGGACAACACCTAACCCCGCAAAAGGTGCGTCTACATATATATGGGCCGTGCATAAAAACGACGACAAAGAACTGGCCATGCGTGAAAACAGTTCACTTTACATAGACAGCACTTTGCTTACACAGGTGCAGGATTTCGATCCTGATTCGCCTGAAAAAAGAATCCTTTATACACTTAAAACACAGCAATATTTTCAGCGAAGCGCAAGCCTTGCATTAACCGTAGAAGAAGAGTTTGCAAACATTGGGCGCTCGGTTCGCGATGCGTTACAGCGGCAGGTGGGCATCTGGGTTTTGCAGGCCACAGCCATGCCAAGCATACTTGTAGAAACAGGTTATATTTCCAATCCCGAAGAAGAAGAATATCTCAACAGCGAAAAGGGCCAGCAGGAAACTGCCGAAGTAATTACCAAAGCTGTAGCCCGTTACAGGTATTCGCTTGAACATCCCAATACCGGTGTAGATGCCACAAAACAGTAAACGTTATTTTACAAAACTTTTTCATCTCTGTGCGGCATAACAGTTAGTTTTGCCGCTTCGGTTTTTGCGCTTAATTTTATTTATTGCAGAAGTTAAAAGTTCCGGATGTATTTTTTTGTACCGGGGTATTGAGCGGATCCAAACTATAGTTCTTTACTGATCGTTCCTTGCGTCGCACTCTTGTACTCAATAACATATTTGAGCTTTAGGCTGCGGCGGCAAGCAGTTATATTTTGCGCAAGTTCGCAGTTTGTTCATCATTGTTCCGAACGTACAAGTGTGCGACGCAAGAAACGATGCCCAATGAACTTCTTTTGCCGGGTTCAAAAAAATAATTCAATTAATCAAACAGATTAAATAAACAAAATTTATTGTAGTGAAAATATCGAACGAATCAAAGATTGGTGCATTAACAGCAGTGGCCATTACTTTTCTTATCCTTGGTTTTAATTTTCTTAAAGGCCGCAGCCTGTTTAAAACAGGCACGTTTATTTACGGTAAATATACCGACACAAAAAAGCTCATGCCTTCGAACCCTGTTTTTATCAACGGTTTCCAGATCGGCAGCGTTTACGATCTGGAAGCGTCTGATAACAACATCAGCACCATTGTGGTAAGCATAAAACTTAATGGCGAATACAATATTCCAAACAATTCTGTTGCATCAATTGAATCATCCCCGCTTGGGTCTCCTTCCATCTCAATAAGCTCGGGCAACAGTAACACTTTTCTTAAGAGCGGGGATACAATGATGACGGAAAACAATGTTGGTTTGCTTGGCGAATTGTCCGGCAAAATATCCCCCGTTGCAGACCGGTTAAAAGCAACACTAACCTCACTTGATACTTTATTAAAGAACTTTAATACCGTACTTGATCCAAATACAAAAGGTAACCTGCAGAGTGTAATTGCCAACCTTAATAAAGTAACGGCAAGCCTGGTAGAATCTGCTGCATCGCTGCCGGGTATTTTGAATGAACAATCTGGTACGCTTACCAAATCGATGAACAATATCAACAGCTTTACCAAAAATCTTGCTGACAATAATGAGAAAGTTTCCAACACGCTGAGCAATATTGAAAAGACTACAGAGAACCTCTCTAAAGCTGACATAGACGGCGTTATCAATAACCTTAAAAGTTCAATAGACAAACTCAACGGGATGATAGCGAAGCTGAACTCAACGGATGGAACAATTGGTGCGCTCATTAATCAAAAAGAAACTTATAATAACCTCAACAGCACCGTGCGCAGCATGAATATTTTAATTGACGATTTGCGTGCACACCCGAAACGTTATGTAAATATTTCTGTGTTCGGAAAAAAAGATAAGGGTGGTTACCTTACTGAACCGTTGGCTGACAGTACCACATCATCAGTTAAATAATGAGAGGCACATTACCATTGAAAAAAATTATTCAATTGTTTCTCCTGTTGTTTGTATCGTCTTTTATTAAAGCACAGCAACCCGCAGTAGCAACAGATACGGCAGTGCAAAAGCAAATCATTATTATTCATTCAGACAGGCTTAGCTTTAAAGATGTTGATTCGCTTAACAAGTTCCAGTTATTAGCAGGTAACGTAGCTATACAACAGGATAAAACATTGTTCTACTGCGACAGTGCTTCTATCAATACCGTTTCTAATGTACTGGAAGCATTTAAAAAAGTACATATTAACGATAATGACAGCCTGCAGATTTATTCTGACTATTTAAAATACCTTGGTAAAGAAAAAAAAGCAGTACTTACAGGCAACGTAAAACTCACCGATGGCAAAGGCGTACTCACAACTTCACAACTCGACTACGATCTTGGAACAAAAATCGGCGTGTACTCACAGGGCGGAAAAGTAGTAAACGGAACTACCACTTTAACCAGCAAAGAAGCCTACTATTACGAAGAAACAAGGGATGTATATTTTAAAAAGAATGTAGTACTTGTAAGCCCCGACTATAATATTAAAACAGATACACTGCTTTACAATACTTATTCGGGTATTTCAACTTTTGTAGCGCCAACTTTAATTACCAGCGACAGTGGCAGAAAAAAAATAAATACTACAGATGGTTACTACGATACAAAAAACAAAAAAGCTTATTTTGGCAAACGCCCCGAAATATGGGATGGAAGTACTTTTTTAACAGGAGACGCAGTTGCAAGTGATGATTCCACAGGTTTTGGCGAAGCAAAAGGAAATGTAATTTACAGGGACACTGCCCAAAAAGTAACCATACTCGCCAACCATTTAAACAGCAATAGGAAAGACGGTTCTTTTCTTGCAACGGAAAAGCCCATAATGATCATTGAACAGGGCGGTGGAGATTCTACTTTTATTGCAGCAGACACTATGTACTCTGCCAAATTAAGCATACTCCGTAAGTCAAGAGTAGTGCCGGTGGTAACTGATTCAATTATCAAAAAAGATACACTCTTAAAGATCGACAGCGCTAAAAATAATACCGACAGTACCGATCGTTTTTTTGAAGCGTATTATCATGTGCGCATTTTCTCCGATTCACTGCAGGCAGTTGCCGACAGTCTTTTTTATTCAGGCGAAGATTCGGTATTCCGCTTGTTTAAGCAACCCGTAATCTGGGCACAGGATAACCAGATAACCGGCGACACAGTTTACCTTTTTACCCAAAATAAAAAACCAAAAAGAGTATACGTTTTCGAGAATGCATTAACGCTTAACAAGGTTGGCCCCATCTATTACAACCAGATTAAAGGCCGCACCATCAATGGCTATTTTATAAACGGAAATATAGATAATATCAGGGCCAAAGGAAATGCAGAAAGTGTTTATTACGCACAGGATGATGATAAAAAATTTGTAGGTGTAAATAAAGCAACCGCCGATATTATAGACATGTATCTCCAGGAAAAAAAGCCAGAGAAAGTCGTTTTCAGAAGCAGCCTTGTGGGCACCACTTACCCCATGCGCCAGGTAAATCACGAAGAGCTGCGTTTACGCGGTTTCAAATGGCTCGATGACCTGAGGCCCAAAACAAAATATGCTTTGTTTGGCGATTGAGCCCCCAGAAGCCCCCAACCCCTAAAGGGGAGCAATCACTTTTTTTAGTAAATTTCCTACTCATTAAATTTAATTTTTATTAACCCGGCTCACGGTATTTCATAGCATCGTTCCTTGCGTCGCACACTTGTACTTTCTGATTATAATTCAGCTTTCAACAGCCGTTGCAGGTCAAAAAAAATCGTGTTGCTTCAGGTCCCCCTTTAGGGGCGGA
>JANXWM010000111.1 GCA_025351145.1 Chitinophagaceae bacterium | reverse complement strand
CTTTTACCCGCCGTACTGCTGATTGTAGGCGCCCATTTTATAAACTACCGCTTTTGCCGGGTACATAATCATGCCCATAAAGAAGATTGCAATCATTGATTTTTTTTGGGCCGGGCTTAAGGAATTCTTATAACCGTTCCTTGCGTCGCACTCTTGTACTTTAATAATCTTATTCGGCTTAAGGCTGCTATGCATAGTGCCAGGCAAAAAAGAACCTGACTGTAACCGCAGCCCAAAGCCCAAAATTGCTGGGCGGTTGAAGAGTGCGACGCAACAGGTGATGCCCATTGAACCTCAAGCCGGGCTAATAAAAATTACTTTAATTGTTTAAGCAAGTGTATAGCTCATGCTGCCATCTTTCTCATCTTTAAGCTGTACGCCAAGCTCAATAAGTTCGTTGCGTATTTTATCGCTGGTTACATAATCTTTGCGGTTCTTTGCTTCTTTGCGGATGTCCATTAGTAAATTGATTACGCCGCCAATTTTTCCATCGCCCTGTTCCTGTATGTTCTGCAGCCCGAAAATATCTTCGATGAAAATTTTCATTTTTTCTTTCATCAACTGAAGTGTGGCGCCGCTTATTGCATCGGCTGAAATATGTTTGTCTTTAATGCCATTGATAACAGGAGCGAGTTCGAACATGTTTGCCAGCACTTTGGCAGTGTTGAAATCATCGTTCATAAATTCATCAAACTCGGCAATAAACTTTACGCATTTATCATCGAGTCCTTTATCCTTAGCATTGTTGGTGTGCGGTTCAATTTTCTTCAGGTTTTCATACGATTCCCATAAACGCTTTAATCCTTTCTCTGCAGCTTTAAGCCCTTCGTTGCCAAAGTCGAGTGTAGAACGGTAATGCGTTTGCAGCAATAAAAAACGAATGATCATTGGGCTGTAAGCCTGCTCCAGCAATGGATGATTGCCCGAAAACATTTCGGTAAGCTTTATTACGTTGTTGTAACTCTTGCCCATCTTTTTGCCGTTGATGGTAATCATGTTATTGTGCAGCCAGTAACGTACAGGGGTTTTGTGATGGCATACCGTGCTTTGCGCAATCTCACATTCGTGGTGTGGGAATTGCAGGTCCATACCGCCGCCGTGAATATCAAACTGGTCGCCAAGATATTTGCTGCTCATGGCAGAGCATTCAATATGCCAGCCGGGGAAACCTTCGCCCCATGGGCTTTGCCAGCGCATGATATGTTCCGGAGGAGCTTTCTTCCATAAAGCAAAATCTGCATGGGTGCGCTTTTCTTCCTGGTTGTCCAGGTCTCTTGTTGCGTCCATTTGATCTTCCAGGTTTCTTCCGCTCAACATGCCATAGGGCAAACCAAGTTTAGAAAAATCGGTATTGTATTTTTCAACATCAAAATAAACAGAACCATTTATTTCATAGGCATACCCATCGGCTATAATCTTTTGTATCATACCAATCTGTTCTACAATATGGCCTGTAGCGGTGGGTTCTATGCTTGGGTCAAGGTTGTTGAAAGAGCGCATGGCCCAGTGATAAAGGTTGGTATATTTCTGCACGAGCTCCATGGGTTCCAGCTTTTCAAGGATGGCTTTTTTGCTGATCTTGTCTTCTGCCTCACGTCCTTCTTCTTCAAAGTGGCCTGCATCGGTAATGTTCCTTACATAGCGTACTTTATAACCCAGGTATTGGAGGTAGCGAAACACTACATCAAATGTAATATATGGCCTTGCATGGCCCAAATGACTTTCTCCGCTTACGGTAGGCCCGCACACGTACATGCCCACATGCCCCGGGGTGATTGATTCAAAAACTTCTTTTTTGCGGGATAAGGAATTATAAACTTTCAGTTGCATCATAAATTCGGGTGTGATTAATGTAATTGACTGTTGTTAATAAAAGGGGTATTATCATTAACTGAGTTCAACAGCTACAACAGCGGTATGTATAAAACAGCATCATGTGCCGCGAAGATATTTTATTTTTTTAAACTTATATCGCTAACGAGCAGGCTATGGTCGCTTAAGCCTTCATCAATCATATCAAACTGATGGATATTGAAATGCTCATCGGGTAATATATAATCAATGCGCAGGGTAGGGGCCAATGAATTATAACTCCTCCCAATGCCAAAAGCGTTTGTTAAAAATGCATCCTGCCTTTGGCCTTTAATGTGGAAGTAAGTGTACGAATTTGGAACATCATTAAAATCCCCTGCAATTACTGAAGGATAGGAGCATTTACCCATTTCGCTTTTTACAACATCAGCTTGTTCACTTCGCCTCAAAAAGCCAAGTTTCATTTTTGAATAAATATTTTTTGAAGCCTGTATTGCCTCTTCATCCTGATTTTTTATTTTTTCAATATCGGCGTAATCATTGCCTTTAAACTCAAAAGATTGAAGGTGTGTGGTAAAAACCCTTATAGTGTCCCTTCCTTTCAGAATGTCTATGAACAGCAAGCTTTCAGACTGAGGGGCTGTAAATTTAATTTTCCCGGAATGAATAATTGGGTATCTGGAAAATATAATACTGCCTGCTAAATAAGCGCCTTTGTTATTTGTAAAGTCTTTTGAAAAAAAATAATAAGGACAATTATCTTTAAACATATCAAAATTATTGGCCCTGGGGTTGGCTGCATAGGTAACATTATTAAATTCATGAAGGCAAATGATATCCGGGTTTAATTTATTAATGGATGCAAAAATATCATCCCTGTTTCTTAATTGTTTATATGGGTTGTTGCTTATGCCGTATAAGCCACGCACATTCCAGTTAATAATGCGTACAATTGAATCGTTTTTTGTTTCAATACTAAATGTATGCATTGGGTGCCATGCAAATACAACCTCTAACTGTTTCCAGCCAATGAGTAAAGTAAAAATAGGTACAAGTGCTATTACTGGCTTGGCCACCAGCCAGAAAATAATAGAAAAGATAAGCAGTATTGCCAGGTAAGGAACGGCGAGAGAAAGAAAACCAATGGGTGCCCATTGCCCCGGGCTTACAAAAGGAGACAGGCAGGAAAGTAAAAATACAATACAGATAAGGATATTAAAAGATACAAAAAACCATTTTGTAAACCTGCGTATAAAGCTGCCTGCCATGCTGTAAATTTAGGGATTAATCATTTTGAATTTAATAGCTTTCTGAAACGTAAAAAACATTAAAATAATTACCCAATTAAAACGATATTATTTTTTAGCCAGGTTGTGTATCGCAGTGCAGCATCCTTGCGTCGCACACTTGTACGTTCTAATTATATTTCAGCTTTCAACAGCCCTTCACAATATCATCTTTTAAAGCAAGGCCATTTCCCAATTCTATCGAAGCGTTAATAAGATTTGCGTAAGTATTTTTCAACGATCCGGCTAAGCTTTCCTGTTCATTATTGATTGATATCAACTTTTCAAAATATTCCCTCAATCCTTCACTTGTTTCAACAGGTACTTTACCTGCCATACCAATAACAGGGATATTTTTTTCTTTAGCCCTGGATGCCACACCAAACGGCGCTTTGCCTTCCAGCGTTTGTGCATCAATACTTCCTTCGCCTGTAATAAGAAGATCAGCTTTTTGCAATGCTTTGTCAAATTCAGTAATATCAAGAAAATAGTCAATTCCATTTACAAGTTTCGCATTTAATAAAACAGCTAAACCTGCAGCCACGCCACCTGATGCGCCGCCATATTTTATTGCCGCCATATCTTTTCCTGTCTGTTTAAAAACAACATCCCGCAATTGAGTTAATGCTGCCTCAAGTTTTTGAACATCATTTTCATTCGCACCTTTTTGCGGACCAAAAATTTTTGCTGCCCCGTTTTCGCCAAGTAAAGAATTGGCAACATCACAAAGTATTACCAGTTCGCAATTCAATATTCTTTTATCAAAATGTAATAAGTCAATTGTATGGAGATGAATTAAATCTTCAGGCAGTTTCTGCAGAATATTTTTATCGGCATCAAGAAAATGCACACCCAATGCCTGCAGTATGCCTGCACCTCCATCAACTGTTGCACTGCCACCAATGCAAAGAATAATTTTATTTACCTCTTTATCTAAAGCATGTTTTATTAATTCACCCGTACCAAAAGTTGTTGCATGTAATGGATTCAATTCTTCGTGTTTCAATAGCTTTATACCCGATGCATTTGCGAGTTCAATAACCGCTGTTTTGTCACATTCGAGTAGACCATAAGAACTGTTTATTTTTCTATGCAACGGATTGTGTACAATTGCGGTTACAACGTTTCCATTGAATTTTTTTATCAATAAATCTGCAGTACCATCGCCGCCATCGCAAACAGGAAAGCATTCAACAGTGCAGCTGAGCCTGCTTTGCAGCAACCCTT
>JANXWM010000109.1 GCA_025351145.1 Chitinophagaceae bacterium | reverse complement strand
TCCGGCACGAATCACCGCATTTCATAATGGCGTGCTTGTTCAGAACAATTATACGTTGAAAGGAGAGACGGTATATACAGGTAACCCATTTTATCGTAAACATGGCGCTACATCAATAAAGCTTCAGGATCATGGCGACCCAAGCGAACCGATCAGTTTTAAAAATATCTGGATAAGGCCTCTGTAAAAATATTTTTCCATACACAAAAAAGCCGTTCAATTTTGAATGACTTTTTTGTGGTTATTTTTTACTTATTCATGATCCGGTTGTACAAGAGTGCGATGCAAGACCCCGAAACTTCGGGGGATGCTATGAAATACTTCAGCCTGGCTCATAAAATAAAAAAAGGAAGTTTATGCTTCCTATTTTATTTATATACAAAACTGCTTTATAACAGCTTTTGAATTTCCATTACGAGCTCTGTTTTTGTGATGGGCACACCCATTATTTTGTTGTATGGTTTTGCATCTACAAAATAAACATCGCGGATAATTTTTACGAGCTGTCCGTTGTTTATTTCGGGGATCAACACATGCTCAAAATTATTTAAAATCTCTCCAAGGTTTTTTGGGAACGGCCGCAGGTAACGAATGTGCGCATGGCTTACCGCATGGCCCTGTGCCTGCATTTCGATTACGGCACTTTTTACAGCACCATAAGTACTGCCCCAACCTACTACCAAAACCTTACCCTTTTCAGGGCCGCTGTCTAACTGCTGCAAAGGAATATAATCTGCAATTTTATCAACCTTTGCCTGCCGGGTATTTACCATGTGCTGGTGGTTCTCGGGCTCGTAATTAATGTTGCCGGTTACATCCTGTTTTTCTAATCCGCCAATCCGGTGTTCCAATCCGGCAGTGCCGGGAATAGCCCACGGACGAACCAATTTTTCATCCCTTTTATAAGGCATATATTTTTCTTCACCTTCATCAAGACCAGCCTTGAACTTTACTTCAATTGGGTTCAAGTCGGCAGAGGTTGGGAACTTCCATGGCTCGGCACCGTTGGCAATATATCCATCGCTTAACAATATCACTGGTGTCATGTGCTTTACGGCAATTCTTACTGCTTCGTAAGCCACATCAAAACAATCGCTTGGTGTACTGCTGGCAATAATGGGCATGGGGCATTCGCCGTTTCTACCGTAGTATGCCTGCATTAAATCGCTCTGCTCGGTTTTAGTAGGCAAGCCGGTAGATGGGCCGCCGCGCTGTATGTTGATGATGAGCAAAGGAATTTCAAGCATTACTGCCAAACCCATTGCTTCGGCTTTTAAAGCCATACCCGGACCAGAAGTTGAAGTAACACCAATGCTTCCACCATAGGCTGCGCCAATGGCAGAAGTAATGGCTGCAATTTCATCTTCGGCCTGGAAAGTGCGTATGCCAAAATTTTTATACTTGCTTAATTCATGTAAAATATCTGATGCCGGTGTTATTGGATAAGAGCCCAGGAATAATGGCAAACCGCTTTTTTCAGCGGCTGCAATAAGCCCGTAAGCCAATGCCTCATTACCCATAATACTGCGGTATTTACCAGCAGGTAATTTTGCTTTTTCTACTTTATAAGTAGTAGTAAAAGTTTCTGTAGTATCGCCATAATTATAACCTGCCTGCAGTACCCTTATATTGCTCTGCAAAATGGTATCTTTTTTTCCGAATTTCAACTTTAAAAAATCAATCGTGTTTTCTAAGCTGCGGCCATACATAAAATATAAAAAGCCCAGTACAAACATGTTTTTTGCACGGTCTTTTTCTTTCATACCCAGGTCGGTAAAATCTTTCAGGGCCTCACGGGTAAGTTTGGTAACGTCTATTTTAATCAGTTCATAACTGTCGAGGCTGCCGTCTTCTAAAGGGTTTACACCATCGGGATATTGTGCAAGACGAAGGTTTTTCGAATCAAACCCTTCGATATTTACTACAATCTTTCCGCCGGGTTTTATGTTGCGCAGGTTTACTTTTAAAGCAGCGGCATTCATAGCCACAAGCACATCGCAAATATCGCCGGGCGTATAAACGCGGTCCGATGAAAAGTGCACCTGGTAACCGCTCACGCCGGGTACGGTTCCTATTGGGGCACGAATTTCGGCGGGAAAATCTGGAAACGTGGCAAGGTCAATACCCAGTAAAGCCGTGTTGTTTGTAAACTGAGAGCCGGTAAGCTGCATCCCATCTCCACTGTCGCCGGCAAATTTTATCACTACATCATTCAATAAAACCTCATGCTTCTCCATGCAATTGAATTATAATTTTTATTAAGGAACCGTTAGATCGATTTTTTGCGAAGTTAATATTTGTACTCAAAAAAAATTGGTAAGGTTTTTATGAGCCGGGCAATTGTACTTCTATGATTCTTTACTTGCGTCGCACTCTTGTACGCTTTGTACATTGCTGAACACTGATTGCGCCGTGCTGACCATTGATACGAACGTACAAGTGAGTGACACAACTAAAGCTCAATAGTAGCAATGCTGCTAAGTTCAAAAAAAAACTATACAACCACATTCACCATTTTGCCTTTTACAAAAATGAATTTCTTAACGGGTTTATCATCTATCCATTTTTTTATTACATCGCTGTTGAGCACAATTTCTTCCACCTGCTCCGGCGTTGCATCCAGCGCAATGTTGATGGTGGTGCGCAATTTACCGTTAATGCTTACGGGATATTCTTTGGCACTTTCTACAATATACTTCGCATGGAAAGTTGGGTAAGCCGCATCGAGCACAGAGGTACTGTTGCCTATCAACGTGAACAACTCTTCGCTTACATGCGGGGCATAGGGCGTAAGCATAATGAGCAATGGTTCCAGCACTTCACGCTTGTTGCATTTAAGATCGCTTAACTCGTTTACACAAACCATAAAGGCGCTTACGGCCGTATTAAAACTGAAACGTTCGGTATCGTCTTCGATCTTTTTTATGGCACGGTGCAGTGCTTTTAATTCTGCATCAGTAGCTTTTTCTTCGTTCCAGATTTTGCCCTTTAGTTCATCAAAAAACAAACGCCAGAGCTTGCGCAGAAAACGGTGAACGCCTTCAATGCCTTTGGTATCCCAGGGTTTGCTTTGTTCAACAGGGCCAAGGAACATTTCGTACATGCGGAAGGTATCGGCGCCGTATCTATTAATTATTTCATCTGGGTTTACAACATTGTATTTTGACTTGGACATTTTTTCGACCTCAGGCTCTGTAAAAAAACTATCAGAACCATCATTTTTTTTATAAAATTTCCCTTGAAACCAAAAGCCTCCTTCACATAAAAGAACTGCATTTTTATATTGCTGACCTCTAAAAGAATTAATAAAAGAATTGATATCTAAAACGTGGTTATCTACATCTTTTATATCTACACGATAATCAATTGAACCTGACAAGTAATTCTTTTCAAAATAAGATTGGAGATTATGTTTTACTTGATAAATAATTGGTGTCCCATATGCAACGGGTTGATCCTCTTTCGAATCGTAAACATCAACTTCATAGCCATTGCCAATAGGAATAAAAATTTTCGAACGATTTTCATATTCCTTTTGATGCCTAAAACTTATTCCCGTTATTTTAATTTTTTCTGATACACCCTGTATCATTCCCTGGTTTACCAACTTTTTATAAGGTTCATCAAAACCAATATAACCAAGATCAAATAAAACTTTTGTCCATAAACGACTGTAGAGCAAATGGCCTACGGCGTGTTCGGTTCCGCCAATGTATAAGTCAACCTGGTTCCAGTAATCGCTTACTTTTCTGTCGCAGAAAGCAGTGTCGTTGTGCGGGTCCATATAACGTAAAAAATACCAACTGCTGCCTGCATAGCCAGGCATGGTATTGGTTTCTAATTGTTGCGCAGTCCAGCTTTCAATGTTTGCCAATGGGCCTTCACCTTCGGGGCCGGGTTTGTATTCATCCACCTTTGGTAACTCAAGCGGCAGTTCACTTTCATCCAATGGATAAGCAATACCATTGATCCATTTAATGGGGAATGGTTCACCCCAGTAACGCTGACGGCTAAACGCCGCATCACGCATTTTATAATTCACTTTACGTTTGCCCCTGCCATAACCTTCAATATCTGTGATCACTACTTCAGATGCATCCCGCATCAGCATGCCGGTTAAAAAATCGCTTTCTAAAAGTGTAGCATCTTTGGTGGGGTTGGCTGTTTCGCCATCAAAAAGATCGCCCAGGATATTGGTAACATTTATATTAAAATGTTTGGCAAACCTGAGGTCGCGTTCATCGCCGCAGGGCACACCCATAATAGCGCCGGTACCGTAACCAGCCAGAACATATTCGCTGATGTAAACCGGTACTTCCTTAGAGTTAAGCGGGTTAATTGCATAAGCCCCGGTAAAGCAACCACTGATCTTTTTCTCGGCCATGCGTTCCCTTTCGCTGCGGCTTTTTACATAAGCCAGGTAATCTTCTACTTCCTGTTTGTGTTTGCGCGTGGTGATCTTTTCAATGATCTCGTGTTCGGGAGCCACTACCATAAAATCAACACCAAAAATGGTATCGGGCCTTGTGGTGTAAACCTTTAGTTTTTCGCTGCTGTCGAGTATTTCAAAATCCATTTCTGCACCGTAACTTTTACCAATCCAGTTGCGCTGCATTTCTTTCATGGCTTCGCTGAAATCAACTGTTTCAAGGCCATCGAGTAAGCGGTCGGCGTATTCTGTAATTCTTAAATACCACTGGCGCAGTTTCTTTTTTACTACAGGGTAGCCGCCACGTTCACTAACGCCGTTTACCACTTCATCATTTGCCAAAACGGTACCCAAAGCTTCGCACCAGTTTACTTCACCATAACCGCAGTACGCCAAACGGTACTGCATTAATATATCCTGCTGCTTTGCCTCATCAAAAGCCTTCCATTCTTTTGCAGTAAAATGAGGAATTGGGAATTGGGAATTGGGGATTGGGTGATATTTATTGCCATCGTTCTCAAACGAATGAACCAATACGTTTATGCTTTCTGCCTTATTGGTTTGCCTGTCGTAAAAGCTTTTAAAAAGCTGCAGAAAGATCCATTGCGTCCATTTATAATATTGCGGATCGCTGGTACGCACTTCCCTGTTCCAATCGAAAGAGAAGCCGATATTATCAAGCTGCTTACGAAAGTTATTGATGTTGTTTTCTGTACTAACCGCAGGGTGAATGCCATGCTCAATAGCATATTGTTCTGCGGGTAAACCAAAAGCATCGTAACCCATAGGATGCAGCACATTAAAGCCTTTCAGCCTTTTAAAGCGTGCATAAATATCGCTGGCAATATAGCCCAGCGGGTGGCCAACATGCAGCCCGGCACCGCTTGGGTAAGGGAACATATCGAGCACGTAGCACTTGGGCTTAGTGGTTTCATTGCTTACTTTATAAGCGCCGGTTTCTTTCCATCTTTTCTGCCAGTAACCTTCTATTTTTCTAAAATCGTATTCCATAATTATTTTAAATATTCACAGGTTTTTTTAACTGTTTTTTGAACCAGGGGTCCGGATCATCTATGAAGCTTCTCTTGCGTCGCACTCTTGTACGACAAAATAGCTGTGAGCATTTAGCTGCGAGCCGTGAGCTATCATGCTTTGCCTTAGGCTCATAGCTCGCAGCTCATAGCTCGCAGCTTGTTCATAAATGTTCCGAACGTACAAGAGTGCGACGCAACAGGCGATGCCATGTAATACAAATGCCGGGTTCATAAAATTTACATACCAATACTAAGCCGGATAATTGATCGTTAAAGAGTGTGTGCAAATGTAAGTGAATCCACTAAATTTGCGCCTTTGGCAATTGTAACTAACCCATTAAACTGATATTATGGCCGAAACAGGGAAATCATCTTTACGACGCAGTAAACCCAATTACATATACAGCATTATTGGTGTATCGCTTGTGCTGCTGATTATGGGCGTTATGGGATGGGTGCTGCTAAACTTTAGCAGGGTGGGTAATTCTTTTAAAGAAGACATACGCATAAGCGCTTACCTGCGCACACAGAACAAAGACACGATTGCGCAGGTACAGAAATATATTTCATCTCAGCCTTATGCAAAAGATGTGCAGTACATTAATAAAGACCAGGCCAAACTGCTGTGGAATAAAGACAATAACGAAGAATGGGGAAAGATTTTAGATTATAACCCGTTGCCTGAAAGTATTGATTTTTATGCACGTGCCGAATATGTAAACGCTGACAGCCTGAAGAAAATATCTTCTGATTTAATGACAGCGTACGGCAACCAGGTTACTGACCTGCAATACCCGCAGGTGCTGGTAAGCAGCCTTACAGAGAAGACAAGGATATTTGGCATTGCGTTTATAGTAGTTTCTATTTTGCTGTGCGTTATTGTAATATTCAGTATTGATAATACCATAAGGCTGGCAATGTTTAGCAACCGTTTTCTGATAAAAACCATGCAGATGGTTGGTGCAACAAGAGGATTTATAGCCAAGCCAATGGATATGAGGGCTATCATCAACGGTTTAATAAGTGCGGGAATATCTATTGCTATTTTGCTGGGACTAATTACATGGCTTGAAAGCCTGATACCGCAACTTAAGGCAATAAGAGATATAGAACTTAACCTTATTTTGTTTGGCGGCATGGTATTGCTGGGTGTTGGTATTTCTGTTTTCAGTACACACAGAAGTGTTATAAAATATTTAAAGATGAAATTAGATGACCTGTATTAGTCACTTTCGCCTTGGTTTAAAAGCTTTAATTCACGTGCTTTTCAGGAGAAATGTAAAAAAATAAGACGTATACAATTTTTAATCTTTGGTTAATCCGGCATTTGATTTTTTAATTGATTATACATTATCTTGCGCACTTAAAACGCGATGATGACCGATTTAAAACAAAAACCACTACCTGCGCTTTTTACAAAAGAGAATTACACCTGGATGATCATTGGAGCTGTTGTTGTTGCGCTGGGTATGTTCCTGATGTCTGGCGGAAAAAACCAAGACCCGAATACTTTTGATTACAATGTGGTTTACAGTACAACCCGTATTACTGTGGCACCCATTTTAATTGTAGCAGGTTTACTGGTTGAAGTTTACGCCATCTTTAAAAAACCAAAGCCTTCTGCAACCAAAGTATAATCCTGTTTATTTACCCGTACAATCCATCACATTTTAACACTAATAAAACCACCAACATCGTAATATGTCTACCATTCAAACCATTGTATTAGCCGTTGTAGAAGGGCTAACCGAATTTTTACCTATATCTTCTACAGGGCACCTGATTATGGTAAGCTCTCTTATGGGAATTGGAAAAGAGGACTTTACTCAATTTTTTGAAATAGCTGTACAAATGGGAGCCATATTAGCTGTAGTAGTTTTATACTGGAAGAAGTTTTTCACTTTCCGTGACTGGAAATTTTATGTAAAACTGATTATTGGTGTAATCCCTGCCCTAGTTGTTGGCTATAAGATGGGGCCTATAATTGATAACCTTCTCATTAATCCTTTGTACACGGCCCTTGCAATATTAGGTGGTGGCTTCGTGCTTTTGTTTATTGACAA
>JANXWM010000102.1 GCA_025351145.1 Chitinophagaceae bacterium | reverse complement strand
ATCAAAAATAAAAAAATAATTCAACTCTATCAGATTATTAACACAGAATCTTGTACGTTTGATAATTCTATTCAGCATGGTGCAGTCCTGTTTCACCGGCACAAACCTGTTGCAGGTTTAAATGGTAAAAGGAGATTGCTGCTGTAAAATTAAATGCAGTATTATTTTGCTTTATTTGTTTTAAGGTTAACAGCAACTTTATCGAATAATTTCTTTGAGCCGTTGGTTCCGTTTACCGAATAAAATTCAAGTTTTAAAGTGCTGGCCGAAACGGTTACTTTTAAATAACCATAACCTTTTAGCGAACTGTTATAAATATGATCGCCTTCTTTTTCACCGGCAGCCGCGGTTAAATGTGGTGATAAGCCCCTGCCTCCAGAGCCTGCAACGATAAAAGGTATTTCCATATTTTTACCATTGAAAGTAACATACCTTGTAAAGCGCTGGTAGTCGTGTGCATGGGCCGCCAGCACTGCATCGGGCATAATGCCGCTTTTGTTGCAGGAGTCGTCTATATCTGCCAGCATTTGTGTACTTGAACTATGGTTGCCTTTGCTTATTGGAGGATGATGCACTGCAATAATTAATGCTTTGCCATGACCTGCGTCCCTTTGTTTTTTAATGTTCGCTAAAGTTTTTGTAAGCCATGTTTTTTGTGCCGTACCAATTTTATCGGCCTGAATATAACCAGGGTTCTCGGCAATGTTTGAATAGAGGCCAATGATGTTTACAAAAGGTGCATCAAGCATCCAGTAAACACCGGGCTGGCTTACCATGTTGCGGAGAATAGTACCCGAATTAATGACTGAAGCTGCACCCGATTTGCAAAAATTATTTTGAAAAGCTTCGAGTGTTTTTGCCTGGCCTGTACTTGATTTATCCCATTTAAATAATTCACCGTCGTGGTTGCCGGGTATGGCAATTATTTTACCGGGATATTTTTTATAGGGAACATAGAATTGAGCGTGGTATCCTTTGTCGGTATTATCGTAATAAATAACATCGCCGAGGTGTAAAAAAAATGCGGGTGATTTTGCAGGTTTGGTTATATCATAATCTCCAGTCATTGCATCGGCTACCATTTCCTGTTCGTTGCCATTCTCGTGGCCGGTATCACCCACTGCATGAAATGAAATTGATTTTTCCTTTTCTATCCCGCTTGTACCTGTTTCGCCGATAATATCCTGGAGCTTCATTACCGAATCGCCCTTTACTTTTGGTATTGCCTCAAGTTGGGTTACGATTACATCAGTCATTCGTTTTATTCCTTTTACTGACTTTCTTTCGTCGGGCTTTTGTACGTCAAAGAACTGGTGTGCAAAACGGCTTGCATCTGCAACGGGTGCATTTTTAACTGTGGTTTCTGGTGTTGTCTTTTTCATTTTGTAATGGTTTATATTTTTTGAAATGCAGCATTAATTTAAAAAGAATTATTGGTGAAAGGAAATTTATTTTAGCCTTTTAGCGTAACCTCTGCTTTTAGCTGCATGTTTTAATTGATGCATTAATAAACCTGCCTGCACAATGCCGAACAGGATTACCGAACGTACAAGAGTGCGACGCAAGTAAAGCTTAATAGCAGCAACAGAGCCCGGTTAACAATATCCTTTTATTTACTCCTGTATTTTTTAAAGAACCAGACTTTTAATAAGTCGGCAGTAATTACATACAGGGCAACAATAGCAAGCATGGCAATAAAATTAATAAAGGGCAGAGGCACCAACCCAACTTCGAATGCAAAGGGCATATAAGGCAATGCGATGGTAATGATTAAGCCCACGATACTGAAGATAAAAAGATATTTACCGGGCAAGCTTTTAAAGAAATTTTTGTGTGTGCGTATGATGAAGAGAATAAACAGTTCGGTGAGTATGGATTCTATAAACCAACCGGTTTGAAAAGCGGATTCTTTTACTTTTAAAACATACAAAAGCGTGAGAAAAGTAATTACATCGAAGACGGAACTGTGTATGCCGAATACGACCATATAATTGCGGATGAATTTTAAATCCCACTTGCCGGGTTTATCCAATTGTTCCTGGTCAACATTATCGGATGCTACGGTTAGGTAGGGGAAATCGGTTATAAAATTGGTGAGTAAAATCTGCTTGGGCAACATGGGTAAAAAGGGCAGGAGCAACGATGCAATAGCAACGCTGAACATATTGCCAAACGTAGAACCTGTGTTAATGAAAATATATTTCAATGTATTGGCAAAAGTTTTTCTGCCTTCTTTTATGCCGTCAACAAGCACCATTAAATCCTTTTCCATTAATACAAAGTCGGCGGCTTCCCTTGCCACATCAACCGCATTCTCCACTGATATGCCCACATCGGCAGCATTGATGGCGGATACATCGTTAATACCATCGCCCATATAAGCTACGGTATACGATTTTCTTAATGCCTGAATAATGCGTTCTTTTTGCTGAGGCTCTACTTCGGCAAAAATATGTGTATGCCTTACCCTTTGTTTTAATGCCTCGGGGCTGGTATTAAAAAGTTCCCGGCCCGTCAATATAACAGGGTTTTCTATGCCAATACTTAGTGCGATGGATTTGGCAACATTTTTATTATCGCCGGTAATGATCTTTAGGTTTACCTGAAGTTTTTTTAGTGCATCAATTGTACCGGCAATGCCTGCCTTCACAGGATCCTGCAGTAAAATAAAGCCTGTAAAGATCATGGCTGTTTCATCTTCCTTAGCTATTTTATCACTGTCAATATTTTTATAACAAATGCCAATTGCCCTTAAACCTTTCTCTCCAAATTCTGTAAACTTTTTTTCAAGCTCATGTAAATGCAATGTAATATTTTCTGTGTTGCTGTTGCTTACCCTCACCATTGAACAAATACCCAAAATCTCAGTAAACGCTCCTTTGCTGATCAGCAATTTTTCATTGCCATCGTGTATTGCAATACTTAACCGTTTCCTGATAAAATCATAAGGAACTTCCCCCATTTTTTCCGGCGATGTTTTGGGTACGGGACTTAACTTTTTCAATGCATCATCTATCGGGTTGGCGTAGCCTGTTTCAAATGCGGCGTTCCAGTAACCAAGGTATTTCACAAATTCATTTTCCTCACCAAAACCATTCACCAGCCCCGCTATATTAATTACACCTTCAGTAATGGTTCCTGTTTTATCGGTGCATAATAAATTTACTTCTCCCAGGTTTTGTATAGAGGCTAATTTTTTTACAATTACTTTTTTAAGCAGCATGCGTTTTGCACCGGCGCTCATGGCAATGGTTGTTATGGCGGGCAGCAGTTCAGGAGCCATGCCAACTGCCAATGCCAATGCAAACAATGCCGATTCAATTACGCTGTTATGGTTTAATAAATTAACTATTAATATAAACACCGAAAGCACAAGCGTAATTTTCATCAGGAAAAATCCAAAGTCTTTTATGCCTTTTTCAAAAGTTGTTTCTACTGCTGTAGAAGCGCTTTGCGCAATGCTTCCAAAAATGGTATTGCTGCCCGTATTTATCACCAATGCCTTTGCATTGCCGCTTACAATATTGGCGCCTTCCCACAAACAGTTTTCTCTTTTGGCGAGTTCTGTATGTTCATCCAGCACACAAACTGTTTTCCTTACGGGGTAAGATTCTCCGGTTAAACTTGCTTCGTTGGCGTGCAGTTCATTGCCTTCAATCAGCAGGCAGTCGGCGGGTATCATATCGCCTGCTTTAAATAAAAGCACATCGCCTGCAACAATGTCTGCAGATTTAATTTGTTGCGGTTGCCCATTCCTTAAAACAGTGCTTTTAAGAGAGATCATGGACTGCAGTTTTTCTACCACCCTGCCTGCATTTCTTTCCTGGAAAAAACTGAGCAGGCCTGTTGATAAAACAATAAAAAGAATGATAAAAACATCTGATGTATCGCCAAGAAAAGCAGATAAAATAACTGCGCCAATAAGGAGCAGCATCAGCGGACTTTTGAACTGCCCGATAAACAGCACCATATCTTTTCTAAATGCAGATGTAGCCTTTACGGCAAGCCCTGCCTCACTCAGTTTTTTATCTGCAGCAGCCTGGGGCAAGCCTGCATCAGAACTGTTTAGTTTTTGAAACCAGTAAGCCGCATCATGCTGCCAAAAGTTATTTGTTGTTGAAGTTTCCATAAGCTGTATTGCAGGTAATCCAAGGTTATAATTATGCAGCAGTCATTAAAAGATTGTTCATAAAGATAATGCATTGTTAAGTTGATGCAGGCTATAAGCTTTGGAAGAAAAAAATTGAATGTACTTAACTGTATTGCTGCTATCATCGTTCCTTGCGTCGCACTCTTGTACAGTTGGACTATAAATGAACTTTTACCGATGCGTAGATCATGGAGTTTTGTAACTACAGATTATTGGGGGTTGATTGTGGGCTTTCGCATATTTTTGAGTTGGGAACAATGCAAAATGACAACACTCAAAGACTTTAATCTTGACAATATTGACCCAGAAGATTTTGGGGATACTTTACTCAAACTTGAAAAATCGTTTGGAACAAAGTTTGCGGACAATTCATTTAAAATCGC
Source organism: Chitinophagaceae bacterium (assembly GCA_025351145.1). GTDB lineage: Bacteria > Bacteroidota > Bacteroidia > Chitinophagales > Chitinophagaceae > Limnovirga. Next base: position 5,947 of record JANXWM010000102.1, on the reverse strand, counting down.
AAAAACTTTTGGTGACATTTGCAACATTATAGAAAGCCAAATAAATATAGCAGACAAAGATGACTGCACGACACAGCAAGCTTTCTATAAGGTTCGTAAAGCAATCGTGTTGACACAGAATTGGGCTGAAAGAAATATAGAACCTCAAACAAAATTGGAAGCTATTTTTCCTCGGACAAAACGCAGACAAAATGTAAAACTATTTCAACAAGCTTTAGGTTTTTCTGTGGATATTTTATCAATGAAAACTTGGTTGGCTTTGACAATTGCTGCTAGTTTTATAGTATCATTAATTGCTTTCTTTTTTAGTTGGCAGTATACTGTTGCAGATTTAACATTTTTCACGCTTGTTACTTGGGCTGCAAATAAATTTTCAAAAGAATTAAATCTTTCAACGGTTCGGGACTTGACAGAAAAAATCTCAAGGGAGCATTATTCATTAGTCAGAAGACAAAGCGGAACAATGAACAGAAATGAAATTGCAAAAACTATTCAGGATGTTTTTATTGCCGACCATTTAATCGAAAGAAAGCATTTGACAAAAGACGCAAGTTTGGGCTGGTCATGAATGCACTGCTCCGCCATTGTTGATCGCCGACTACCAACCATCCGCCTCAATCTACGCACCGGTAAAAGCTCAATATACAATCCAAAAGTACAAGAGTGCGACGCAACGAAAGCTTAATAATGTTTATTTGCCCGGCTCAAAATGTATAACCTATACTGCAATACATTTCAATCATGTAAAAAACTGATTTTGGTCATGTTTTAAAAATGGAAGGAGCTTTAATTTGCAAGCTTTAAACTACATCAATACCAGTTTATGCAAACTTCCATCACCCACGATCAATCTACCACAGTTGCATTAAAAAAGTCCGGTAACCTTACTGTTATGGACGGCAACGAAGCTGCTGTACACATTGCTTACAAAACAAGCGAAGTATGTGCGATTTATCCAATTACCCCATCTTCAACCATGGGGGAGTGGGCTGATGAATGGAGCAGTGATAACAAACAAAATATTTTTGGGGAAGTACCCCGGATAATAGAAATGCAAAGCGAAGCAGGAGCAGCCGGTGCAATACACGGTGCTCTGCAGGGCGGTGCATTGGCCTCTACGTTTACTTGCTCGCAGGGATTATTACTGATGATCCCCAACATGTACAAAATAGCCGGGGAATTAACACCAACGGTATTTCATATTGCTGCAAGGGCATTAGCGACCCATGCATTATCGATCTTTGGAGATCATAGCGATGTGATGGCTGTTCGTTCAACCCGCTTTGCCATGTTGTTTGGCAATAATGCACAGGAGGCGCATGATATGGCGATGATTGCAACAGCTGCCACACTGCATTCCAGCATTCCTTTCTTAAATATTTTTGATGGTTTCCGCACTTCACATGAATTGAATGAGGTTGAAATTATTCCTGATGAGATCATCAGGGAAATGATAGACGCAAATGATGTGGCGCGTCACCGCCACCGCGCACTGAATCCTGAAAACCCTTTTATTCGTGGTACTGCACAAAACCCTGATGTGTATTTTCAGAGCCGTGAAGCCTGCAATGAATACCATTGGAAAGTTCCTGCCGTGGTTGAAGCTACTATGCAAAAATTTGAACAGCTTACAGGCCGTGCCTATAAACTATTTGAATATTACGGTCACCCTGAGGCTGAAAACATTATTATTATTATGGGCTCGGGTGCAGGAGCTGTTCATGAAACAGTAGACTACCTGAATAAACAGGGCGAAAAAACAGGATACCTGTATGTGCATTTATACAGGCCTTTCTCTGTAAAACATTTTATTGATGTGCTGCCAAAAACAGTAAAGAAAATTGCTGTACTCGACCGTTGCAAAGAAACCGGTGCAATTGGCGAACCATTGTTTATGGATGTGATCAATGCCCTGCATGCAGGTTGGGAACATGATATGCCAAAAGTGATTGGTGGGCGTTATGGTTTGGCTTCAAAAGAATTTAACCCCGGTATGGTAATGGCTGTTTTCAATGAGCTTAAAAAAGACAAACCGAAAAATGGTTTTACGGTGGGTATTGAAGATGATATTACCCATACGAGTTTAGACTACGATAAAACTTTTTCATTAGAAGACCAGCACCTTTTCCGTGGATTGTTCTTTGGGCTTGGTGCCGATGGAACAGTGAGTGCAAATAAGAATACCATTAAAATTATTGGTGATGTAACCGATGATCATGTTCAGGGATATTTTGTGTATGACTCTAAAAAATCAGGATCATTAACTGTTTCGCATTTACGGTTTAGTGAGAAGCCAATACGTTCCACTTACCTTATTAACTCCGCCAACTTTGTAGCCTGTCATCATTTTCATTATTTAGAGATGTATGACATATTGAAAGATGCACAGCACGGCGCCACCCTTTTGCTGAATGCCCCTTTTGCAAACGAAGATGTTTGGCATAACCTGCCCAGGAAGATACAGGAAGAAATTATAGAAAAACAACTTAAGCTGTATGTAATCAATGCTTCTAAAGTTGCTAAAGAAACAGGCATGGGTAGCCGCATCAACTCTATTTTACAAACCTGCTTTTTTGCCATTTCCAATGTAATGCCAAAAGAAGAAGCCATCAGTTATATTAAAAATGCCATCCGTAAAACATACGGTAGAAAAGGCGAAGAAGTAGTGCAAAAGAATTTTGATGCTGTTGATAAAACACTTGAAAATTTATCATTGATTGATTACACAAGTTTCGCTGTTGGCAATAAAGAAATTTCACCCGCAGTTTCGGGTAATGCACCAGATTTTGTGCAGCAGGTACTCGCAAAAATTATTGCCGGCGAAGGCGACGATTTACCGGTGAGCGCTTTTCCTGCAGATGGCACTTATCCATCAGCTACTACCCGTTACGAGAAGAGAAATATAGCCGAACAGGTTCCTGTATGGGATGCAAGCCTTTGCTCACAATGCGGCAAATGTTTCTTCGTTTGTCCGCATGCTGCTATACGGCCAAAAGTATACAACAATGATTTGCTGGTTGATGCGCCTGATTTCTTTAAACACACAGCCCCAGTGGGTAAAGAATTCTTTAAAGAAACTGAATCTTACACGTTACAGGTTGCTATAGAAGACTGCACAGGTTGTAATCTCTGCGTAGAAGTTTGTCCTATTGAAAGCAAAACAGAACCTGGCCATAAGGCCATCAATATGCAGGATGTAATGCCCCTGAAAGAAACAGAAAAACAAAACTGGGATTTCTTTATTTCACTGCCCGATATTGACAGGACAAGGGTTAACCGTAATACTGTAAAAGGTTCGCAATTACTGGAGCCATTGTTTGAGTTTTCTGGCGCTTGCAGTGGTTGTGGCGAAACACCGTATTTAAAATTACTCACACAATTATTTGGAGACAGGATGATCGTTGCCAATGCTACAGGATGCTCTTCTATTTTTGGTGGCAACTTGCCAACAACACCCTGGAGTAAGAATGCTCAGGGTCTTGGGCCGGCATGGGCCAACTCATTGTTTGAAGATAATGCCGAGTTTGGCTTAGGTATAAAGTTAGCCACCGACATGAAACGCAACTATGGCATTTCTATCTTAAAATCATTACGCGAAGATGTTGGCATAGAATTGACTGATGCTATCCTTGGCAATGTAGAGGCCAACGAAGCCGAGGTAATTCAGCAGCGCATAAATGTTAATGAATTAAAAGCACGTTTAAAAAAGATTGATAAACCTGAAGCTGATTTACTGTACCAGGTTGCTGAATTTCTTGAACACAAATCCATGTGGATCGTTGGTGGCGATGGATGGGCTTACGATATTGGTTTCAGCGGCCTCGATCATGTTTTATCAACCGGTGAAAATGTTAACATACTCGTACTGGATACCGAAGTGTATTCCAATACCGGTGGACAAAAATCGAAGTCATCACCGATTGGTGCAAGTGCCAAGTTTTCCATCAAAGGAAAAACTACCGGCAAGAAAGATTTAGCTATGCAGGCCATTGCGCACGGTACCGCTTTTGTTGCAGAAATTGCCATGGGCGCAAACGATGTGCACGCACTAAAAACCATTCTTGAAGCCGAAGCTTATCCAGGCCCATCAATCATTATTGCGTATAGCCATTGCATAGCGCATGGTTACGATATGTGCCATGGTTTAGATCAGCAGGACCTTGCTGTAAAATCCGGGTACTGGCCGCTATTCCGCTATAATCCTTTAAAAGAACAGGGCAAACGTTTTGTGCTTGATAGCAAAGACCCATCAATACCATTGGGCGATTTCCTCTACAACGAAAACCGTTTTGCAACAATCAAAAATAATTATCCCGAAAAGGCAACCGAATTTTTAGCGCTTGCCAACGATGGTATGAAGCAGCGGTGGGAGAGGATACAGGCATTAAAGGCCCTTTGATTTTTCCATTATCAAAACCTTGGGGAGCCTCAATTGAGGTTCCCTTTTTTATATCACCTTAAAAAATCATCCTTTACAAATTGTAACCAGCAACCTTCGCTGCGGTAAAAGTTCAATAGAATATATGAACGTACAAGAGTGCGACGCAACAATGCTCAATACTTTCACAAAAGCCGGGTACATAATTTATTTTAATTTTTATGGGCCCGGCATTGGATTTTTTATAGCATCGTTCCTTGCGTCGCACTCTTGTACGTTTAGAATTTTATTCAGCTTTATCGAAGCGAAGATTTAAGCAGATAATTTTTCGCTAACGGATATGGTATTGTTTCGCAACCTTATCATAAACCATTATCAGCGCATTGGCGTGGCCTGTTTTATCGAAAATGAATTCCCATGTGTTGAGTGGCTCCCATATAAATGTACCCTTCATTTTTCCATTCGGTAAAGCGAAGGCAATATCATTTACTTCCTGTTTATGTGCTGTATATTCTGCAACAATTACCTGCTGTTTATATCTCTTTGAAAGATCGTTTAAGTTATACTTCAATTGCTCTACAGTTCCATGCCATTGTGGATAATAAGACTCCCCAATAATGTCGAAATCAACATTGCGTTTAAGCATGTTGTCAATAAAATGAACCGACTCTTCATTTTGTCCGCCACAGGCAATATGAAGCATTATTTTTATAGAAGGGTCCACTTCTTTTATTGCAGCTATACCTGCTTTTAAAAAAGCAGCAAGGGTATCTGAATGATCGGCCCTTCCATCGGGCCAAAGTATCCCGTGGTTTATTTCATTGCCCACCTGCACCATGTCAGGTAATGTTCCCTGTGCTTTTAAAGCCAGTAAAACATCTTTTGTATAATCGTGAACAGCTTTGGTTAATGCATCAAAATCCAGGTGCGCCCATGCTTCAGGTTTAAACTGTTTTCCAGGATCGGCCCAGGTATCGCTGTAATGAAAATCGAGCAGGAATTTCATCTTTGCAGCCTTTATTCTTAATGCCATCTTTTTCGTTTCTTCCAGTCCGCAGTAATCTTTCTTCGGTGAATATCCGCTGTCTGCACCGGGATCATTAAAAATGCGCAGGCGTATATAATTGAAATGATGATCTTTTAAAATTTGCAAAGCATCTTTTTGAGTACTGTCAACATCATAAAATTTCATTCCTTCTTTTTCTAACTGCGGAAGAAATGAAATATCGGCCCCAAGTATCTTTTCTTTCTGAGCGAACGAAGGCAATTGCATAAAAAATGCGGTGATCAGTATTAGAACAACTTTGCAATTCATTTTCGGTTGGTTTATAATTATTCATCGAATGTAGTGAGAACAACCACAGGTTTAGTATGCTGCTTTAAAAGACATAAGAAATTTTGTAGCCAGGCTTTAGGAATACTATGAAGCTTTACTTGCGTCGCACTCTTGTACCGTTGGATTATGACTCAACAAAATACAATAAACCGCAGAGGCGCAAAGCCGCAGAGCAATTATATTTTCTTTGTGCCTCTGCATCTCTGCGGTTAAAATCTACGCTTCGGTAAAAG